>JAAYHP010000570.1 GCA_012735355.1 Lysinibacillus sp.
CGTTGTTGTGCAAGGGCTTCTTCCACTTGCATTTGTTGTTCTGCTTCCTTTTCCTCACGTATCCGTTGTTCTTCAGCAATTAAGTATTTTTTATACCCAATTCTAGCAATAAAGATACTGATTTCGTATAAAATGAATAACGGAATAGACATAAGTATGTAGGAAATTAAATCCGGCGGTGAAATCAACACCGCAATGACGAACAATACGAAGTAAGAATACTTACGAAACTTCACCATTAATGTAGGATTTAAAATCCCTATGCGAGATAAAAACAATGTAACAACCGGTAATTGGAATATAAATCCAAAAGGAATAACTAGCTTAAATAAGAAGGAAAAATATTCATTTATTCCGATGGTCTGTTGAATATCCAAACGTTCAGATAAATTCATCATAAATTTCATTATATTTGGAAATAAGATGAAATATCCAAATAACAAACCTACAATAAATAAAATGAAAGAATACGGAATATATTTTAAAGTTGCTTTTCTTTCGGATTCATATAGACCTGGTGTAATAAATGCCCATAGTTGATATAAAATCACCGGTGACGTGAGCACTAATGCTACAACAAATGTGACTTCCAAATATACTGTGAGCGGATCACCTGGTTTGAAAGCATTTAATGTAACAGACTGTAGTTCGCCACTGTTTAACTGAATAAATTTAATTATCGGCTCTGCTAAATAAAAACCAACAACTAAAGCAATCACGAAAAAAACAGCACAAATAATTAAGCGCTTTCTTAACTCTTCAATATGCTCTATGACAGAAAGTTCTTTTGGATCCATTTTAATTTGACATCCTTAAACATTACTTAGTGTGTTCTTGTTCTTTCGTTTCCGTAGTTTCCACTGTTTTTTGTTGTTGATCTATTTGTATAGTTTTTTGCTCAATTACATTTTTTTTCGGTTCTAAATCATCGTCATCGTCCAAAATTCCTTTTGTTCCTTTTTTGAACTCCCGGAGTGTAGCACCCATAGAGCGTCCAAATTCAGGTAATTTTTTTGGCCCAAAAATAATTAATGCAACGATAGCAATTAAAACTAAGGCTGTTGGTGAAATTGCACTTAAATGCACGTCCAATGTAGCCACCTCCTCTATATATGTACCATTTTATCGCAATTCAATGCTTTTTGCATTACATTAGGAAAGATATATTTGTGAACTTTTCATCCTTCACGACTCTGTATCACTGTTACGAATTAAATAGATTAAAGCTTCTAATTCTACTGCTAAATCGATATTCATAACTTTCATAGATTCAGGAACATTTAAACGTACCGGTGTAAAATTCAAAATCCCTTTAGCATTTATTTTTGCCAGTCTATCTGCAATCATTTGTGCTGAACGAGATGAAACCGTTAATATCGCTAACTCTGCATTATATTTTTGATACATCTCTTCTAACCGATCCGGATGATACACAGGTATTCTGTTGATTTCATGTCCTTCCAATGGTGCCTTTGTATCAAAGGCTACAACAATTCTCGTATTATGATTCTTCTGAAAGTTATATTTTAAAAAGGCATTTCCTAAATTCCCGACACCGATAAGGGCAACATTGGCACCTTCATCTTGATCAAGAATTTGTCTAAAAAACTCTAGCAAGTATAATACGTCGTAGCCATAACCTTTTTTACCTAACGCACCGAAATAAGAAAAATCTCGTCGAATCGTTGCAGAATCAATTTTCATTGCCTCACTTAAATCTTGAGATGAAACTCTTTGTTTTCCTTGGTTTGCGAAATTTTGTAAAAAACGATAATAAAGAGGTAATCTTTTCGTTGTAGCTTGTGGTATTTTAATATCTTTTCTCACGATAATCCCCCTGTTAATTTCAAATCGAAATTGATTTTATCTTACTAAACATCAATTAAGAAGTAAAGCGTTCACATTGCTTGAAATTCAGACTTCTATTACACTAGTGTTAGTGAACTGAGGTGTAAAAATGATAATACTCCAAGTGAATAATTTATCGAAATCATTCGTTACAGATGAAATTTTAAGCAATGTTAAATTGGAAGTTCAACATCGAGATCGGATTGCCCTCGTTGGTCGTAACGGAGCAGGAAAATCTACATTATTAAAAATAATCGCTGGGCAAATGTCTTATGATTCTGGCGATATTATCATTCCTAAAGATGTAAATATCGGCTATCTCGATCAACATGCCGGTTTGGAGTCAGATCGGACCATTTGGGAAGAAATGATGACTATTTTTGAACCGTTAAAACAGCAAGAAAAAAGGCTGCGAGAATTAGAACACCAAATGGCAGACCCATCCGTCTATGAAAACGAAACAAATTACTCCCGAATCATGGCAGAATATGATCAGCTGCAACATGATTTTAAAGAATCTGGCGGTTTTCAATACGAAGCTGATACTCGCTCTGTTTTACATGGCATGAAGTTTTTCCCTTATATGTATGACCAACTTGTATCTTCCTTATCCGGTGGACAGCGCACTCGACTTGCCCTTGCAAAACTCCTTTTAAGTAAACCAGATTTACTTATTTTAGACGAGCCTACAAACCATTTAGATATTGAAACGTTAAGCTGGCTCGAAAATTATTTAAAAAGCTATACCGGAGCCATTCTGATGGTTTCCCACGATAGATATTTCATCGATCAAATCGTCAATATCGTGTATGAAGTGTCTAGAGGAAAAGTGACGAAATACGTCGGAAACTACAGCCGCTATTTAGAAGAAAAGGCAAAACAATATGAGCGCGATTTAAAAATGTATGAACAACAGCAAGATGAAAAGGCTAAGTTAGAAGCCTTTATTCAAAAAAATATCGCGCGAGCTTCCACAACAAATCTCGCTAAAAGCCGTCGTAAAATCCTTGAGCGCACTGAATGGATGGATGCGCCAATGGGTGATGAAAAATCCGCTAAATTTGGATTTGATATCGAACGACAAAGTGGTAACGATGTTTTATCTATCGATGATTTAAGTATAGGCTATGATGAGAAACAAGTCATTTCCAAAAATATTCATATGCGCATATTTAGGCAAGATCGAGTTGCTTTAGTCGGCCCAAACGGAGTAGGTAAATCCACTTTACTGAAAACAATCGTGAAGGATTTACCTTATATTACCGGAAACATTCGCTACGGGACGAATGTGAAAATTGGCTACTATGATCAAGAGCAAGCAAAACTCCATAGCAATAAAACAGTACTTAATGAACTTTGGGATGAATGGCCACTTTTAAACGAAAAGGAAATCAGAACGATACTAGGGCTATTTTTATTTAGTGGTGACGATGTGTTGAAGATTGTCAATACATTATCCGGTGGTGAAAAAGCTCGCCTTGCACTGGCAAAATTAATGATGCAAAAAGCAAATTTATTAATTTTGGACGAGCCCACAAACCATCTCGATTTAGACAGTAAAGAAGTGTTAGAAAATGCTTTAATTGACTATCCTGGGACATTGCTCTTCGTATCCCATGACCGTTATTTCATTAATAAAATTGCTACAAAAGTCATTGAATTGTCCGAAACGGGTACTTTCGAATATTTAGGAGACTACGATTATTACGTAGAGAAAAAGCAAGAGTTGATGGAATTAGCGGAAATGAACTCGGACATTCAAGAAGAAAAACAAGAGAAGCTAAAGAAAGAAACCTCTTCCCAAACTAATAAAGAATTAAAGAAACGTGAGCGACAAATTCGCAGAAGACTGGAAG
>JAAYHP010000571.1 GCA_012735355.1 Lysinibacillus sp.
ATCAGCAGCAAATTCAAAGTTTTCTACTTCACCGTCTTTTACCCTTGAAATACCGCCTCTATATACAGGAATCGTCATTACACCGTTATGGAAATTTTCAGGTTTCATATAAATCCAAGATCCATCGATGGGACTTTCTTCTCTAAATGCTTCTTTAATATTGTTTAGAACTTGATTTGCAGACATGTAAGGTTGAATTCTTTCTGAAGCCTCTTTAATAATTACCGCTGCTGCAAGACCTGTTGTAACACCTAGTAAAAAGTCACGTAAATTCATATGTCATCCTCCTTATTACAATCATTTTAACATTAATCGGCATGTAAGTCTTATGAAAACTAGGGTTGCAAAATTCATGTGGATTTTTGCCACTATTTTAACTTTCATCAACAAATTTATACTGCTACAACATATAGTTTCTATAAAAAAATAGAATTTCCTTCAATTATCATAGTAAAGATTTTATCCCATTTGAAGGGGATTTTTTTAACAATTTGAATAACTTTTTTGATTATTCGTAGTTTATGCTAAAATATACGAAGAAGAAAAACAGGGAGTGTTCCGAAAGTGAATGAAGAAACTCTACAATTATTTAAAATATTAACGGAGCTTCCAGGGGCACCTGGAAATGAACATCGGGTAAGAGCTTTTATGCGCAGTGAGCTTGAAAAATATGCCGACGAAATTGTACAAGACAATTTAGGTGGAATTTTTGGTGTTCGCAAATCAGAAGAAAATAATGCGCCAAAAATTTTAGTTGCAGGGCATATGGATGAAGTTGCTTTTATGGTAACAAGCATTACCGACAATGGGATGATTCGATTTCAAACGTTAGGCGGTTGGAATAGTCAAGTATTATTGGCACAGCGAGTAACAGTTTACACAAAGGATAAGGAAATTCCAGGAGTAATTGCATCAACACCACCGCACTTACTAACTCCAGAACAACGGAAAAAACCTACAGACATAAAGGATATGCTCATTGATGTGGGAGCTGATAGTAAAGAAGATGCCTTAAATATGGGGATACGTCCAGGACAATCCATCGTTCCCCTTTGCCCATTTACAGTGATGGCGAATCCGAAAAAAATTATGGCAAAAGCATGGGATAATCGATATGGCTGTGGATTGGCAATCGAATTATTGAAGGAATTAAAAGATGAAAAAGTAGTCAATCATTTATATGCCGGGGCGAATGTGATGGAAGAAGTAGGTTTGCGCGGTGCACAAGTTTCCACTAATATGATCCAACCGGATTTATTCTTTGCCCTTGACGCTTCTGCTGCGAATGATGTGACAGGAGATAAAAAGGAGTTTGGCCAGTTAGGTAAAGGTGCATTGTTACGCATTTACGATCCAACGATGGTCACTCATCGCTCGTTACGAGATTTTGTTTTAGATACTGCTGAATCGAACAATATCCCGTACCAATATTTTGTATCGGCAGGTGGCACCGATGCAGGAAGAGTGCATACGATGCATGAAGGAATTCCAAGTACAGTTATCGGCATTTGTTCTCGCTATATACATACGTCAGCATCTATTATTCATGTGGACGATTATTTAGCGGCAAAAGAACTACTAGTTACGTTAATAAGATCATTAGATCGAACGACAGTTAATACAATATTACAAAATCCATAATAAGTATTTGGGGACTGTTCGCTGAATAGTCCCTTCATTTAATGTTGTAATAATAATGTAATGAATTTCTTCTACTTGCACCGAACATAATATAGTAAAGAGGATTGAGCAGGACATGAAAGTAGCTATAGGAACATTGAATCGAGCAAAAACTAACGCGGTTCGTAACGTCATTAATACATATTTTGATGAAGTGGAATTTCTGGAAGTAGATGTTCCGTCGAACGTTTCAGAACAACCATTTTCGGATGAAGAAACGAGACAGGGAGCCATTAATCGAGCAGTAAATACCCTTCAATTGACTGGGGCGGATTTAAATTTCGGTCTTGAAGGTGGAGTACGTGAATTAGATGGTATAATGTATTGTTGTAATTGGGGAGCGGTTGCTTTAAAAAATGGACAAGTAATTAGTGTAGCTGGTGCCCAGTTTATGCTGCCGGATGAAATTGCAAAAGAGATGAAAGCAGGTAAGGAGTTAGGTCCTTTAATGGATGAGTATACGAAAGAAAAAGATATTCGTCATCATAAAGGGGCTGTTGGTGTATTTACTGCTAATTTAGTGGATCGAGTAGAAATGTTTGAACATATTGTAAAATTATTAGTTGGACAATATCTTTTTACTAAAAACGTGAAATGACGACGCAATTTGGCTGTTTTCTTTCTATTATCCTATAATTAGATTTTAAGATTGCACTATCGTTAATATCCTACTAAAATATAGAGTGGGAAAAGGAAGTGAAAAGAAGCATGAAAAAATGGTTATTTTTAACCATAGGTGCGATGTTGATTTTTGTTTTAGCTGGTTGCGGCAAGTCTGTTGAAGAACAAATTAATATCGGTGTAGCAAGTGCGCAAACGGTATTTGAAGAAACACCGAGAGAACCAAATAAACAAATAGGACAAATTGAGTTATATTTGCCTTCGGGATATTCCATAAAGGAAACAGATGATGAGAACAATTATATTTTATCTAAAGGAAAAGAAAAATATATTTTATTTGTGAATATAAATGAAGAAGAGGACAGTCAGCTTCATTATGAACTGTTAAAAAGTAGTCAAGCTAAAAAAATTGTCAAAGATCAGCCGGTTGAATTAGATGGTGCCTTCGGGTTTACAGCTGTTCTTGAACATGATGAAGAACTATTTGAACTCGTTGCAAGTAGCGGTGGAGTGAAGGTGTCTACCATTTCAAAAAATCGCAATATTGATAGTAAATTAGTAGAAATGATGTTAATTGCTCGTTCTGTAGAGGTAATTAATTAGAATAATCATTTGAATCGACTGTTTATCACTTCTTTTGATACAATCAATGATAGTAACAAAACGGTTCACAGTTGTGAGCCGTTTATTTGTGCACATTCATTAAGGAAGTGATTATAGTGAAGCCAGAACAGCTTATAGATGAGTTAAAAAAGCGATTGGGGACTGAGCGGTTTAACTATTCTTATAATCGAAAAGATAATAAATTGCGTTTAGATCATAAAACACTCCATCGTGGCATGGATGTGATTATTCCGGACATCCTTGCAAAATATAAAGAAAGAAAAGAATTGGCATTGGAAGATGTCGTCTATACAATCGAACAAACTTTTAATGCGATGGAAATGGAAGAGAAAAATACTCCATTTAACTTGGAGAATATATATCCGGTGATTCGATCTACTTCTTTTCCATTGAAATCGAAGGAAGGACATGCTTTCATTACAACGGATCATACGGCAGAAACCCGAATTTATTATGCCCTTGACCTAGAAACAACCTATCGATTAATTGATGAATCAATGCTATCAAAACTAAATGTGAGTGCAGATCAAATTCGTGAAGCAGCTCGATTTTCTGTACGCAAATTATCAACGATTGTGAAAAAAGATGAAGTAGCTGGAAATATCTTTTATTTTGTGAATGAAAATGACGGTTACGATGCAAGCCGTATTTTAAATGATTCATTTTTAAAGAGAATGAGAGAAGAAATTGAAGGGGATATGACCGTTTCCGTTCCCCATCAAGATGTTTTAATTATTGGTGATATAAGAAATGAAACTGGATATGATGTTTTGGCACAAATGACGATGCATTATTTTTCCATCGGTCGCGTGCCGATTACTTCGTTGTCCTTCGTGTATGAAAAGGGTGAGTTAACACCGATTTTCATATTAGCTAAAAATCGAATAAAAAAGGAGCCTGAAGATAAATGATCGTAGCATATAATAAAGAACATGTAGGAGATGTATTATTAGTACAACTGGCAACAGAACCGATTGTCCAAACGGAAGTAGAAATGAAAGGCGATGTTGCACTACTAAAAGAAAAAGCAACAGGAGAAGTAAAGGCATTCAATTTATTTAATGCTAGTAAATATGTGGATTTAGATGTTTCTGGTAATGTTGAAGTGACAGAAGAGCTTGTTGAAAAAATAGAGTCAGCATTAAAAGAAAATAATGCGGAAGTTTCTCTAGATG
>JAAYHP010000572.1 GCA_012735355.1 Lysinibacillus sp.
ACGTCTTCAAAGCGGAAGCGGCGCTCTGCCGGCCGCAGATTGTCTCCGGCACCCACGCCATTTCGATAAAAGCTGTTTTCTCGACCATATCTATAGCCATTTCTGCTTTTACTCTTCTCCCCAGTGGATCCGTCACAAGAACGTTTTCAACCTTTAAATTTCCCATCTTGCAAATGCTTTCTAAAAATCCTTCTCCACCATCGGATATTGGCATTTCGATTACATTTGCATCGGAAACTTTTTCGATTGATTTTCGAATTACTTTGCACAGCTCAACTGAAGTAAGGGATCCTTTAAAAGAGTCAGGTGCAACTAATATGTTCATTTCCTCCAACCTTTCGTTACTGGTGTCATTGGATTTTTCCCTGTTAACACATTGACGATATTTTTAGCAGCCAGCTCCGCCATTTGCGTTCTCGTTTCATGAGTTGCACTTCCGATATGTGGCAGCAAAATCGTATTCTTTAATTGAAGTAATCCATCGACAATCTTTGGTTCATGCTCGTACACATCTAGCGCTGCCCCGGCAATATTTCCCGATTTTAAATGTTCATATAAAGCCATTTCATCCACTAACGGACCGCGGGACGTATTAATTAAATAAGCATCTTTCTTCATAAGCTTTAATTCATCTCGTCCTATTAAATGATAAGTCTCTTCAGTCAAAGGTGCATGGATAGTAATAAAATCACTTTCTCTCAAAAGCTGTTCCTTATCCATATATTGCACTTGTAATTCTCTCTCCCGTTCTTTCGAAAGCCGATTGCGATTAAAATAAACAACTTCCATATGAAACCCGAGCGCGCGTTCCGCAACGGCCGACCCGATTCGTCCCATCCCAATAATGCCGAGCTTTTTTCCATACACCATATTGCCGATAAATAAGTGGGGCAACCAACCGGTAAACTTTCCTTCCCGAACGAAAGTATCTCCTTCTACGACTCTCCTTGCAATTCCGAGTATTAACGCCCACGTTAAATCCGCCGTCGCCTCCGTTAGCACATCCGGGGTGTTTGTCACGACAAAGCCATGCCTTTCTGCAGCAGCAATATCGATATTATTAAATCCTACACCACAATTTGCAACGATTTTTAAATTCGGTGAATTTTTTAATATTTCATCTGTCACATTATTATTCACCATCGTTAAGATCGCATCTTTGTCTTTTACTTTATTTAATAATGCTTGTCCATTTAACGTTTTTTCCCTTTCCCACACTACTACATTACCAATCTCTTGCAACATCTTTAGCGCAGAATCCGCAATTCGACTTGTCACAAATATATTGAACATTTCTATCACTCCCCTACTATATGTATTCTAATAAGCTAGTAATAATCCTCTCACTCTATCGAAACTTTTTAAAATTCGAGCCGTATAATTAATAAACGATAACAAATAATGCTATTAGATAAAAAACAATCCATGATAGGAGAATGTTATTTGGAGACAAAACAACAATTACTAACCTATTTAAAGGAAATTGAAGCATGGGAAAAAGATCAAAAAGGGTTATATTTCTGGGAAAAGCTCGGCAGAATTCCATTTAAAATTTTAGATAAATTAACTCCGAAGTTTATTCAGCAAAAAATTGGAGAAGTCGTGAATGAATTAGGAAGCTACATTCAAACGGGTGGAAAATATTTAGTGAGCGAAAAAGCAATCATTAAACGAATTAACAAATTCACTTCTTATCAACACGTAGAATCGATTGAGGATATTCGGAAGTTGCCTATTAAAGATATGATCAATATTAGTGAACAATTAGCTAAAAATCGGGCGAAAGTGGCAACAGTTCAAGGAGCGTCAACAGGATTCGGTGGTATTTTCACCCTTGTCGTCGATATTCCAGTGATTTTAGGTATTTCATTAAAAACTTTGCAAGAAATCGCTATCATCCATGGGTATGATCCGAACGATAAAAAGGAGCGGGTCTTTATCGTCAAATGTTTACAATTTGCCAATTCCGATATAGTAGGAAAGGAAGCTATTTTAAAAGATTTATCGAAAATGCAGTTAAATAATCATTCCTCAGAAGATATGATCCAACAACTAAAAGGTTGGCAAGAAGTGTTCTACACGTTTCGCGATCAATTTGGTTGGAAAAAATTATTTCAAGCAGTCCCTATAGCTGGGATGATTTTTGGTGCTTTCGCCAATAAAAGCATGATTGAAAACATAGCAGAAACCGGGAACATGCTTTATCGAAAACGCAGGATTTATGAAAAGTTACAAAGTATAGAAATGCAAAATGAAATCCCCCCTCATGAAATAAACCAGGAGCCTTAAAATAGGCTACCTGGTTTTATATTTTTTCCAATACACCAAAATGAAATTTTGCAGTGAGCCGCTCGTTCCGTTGAAACCCGAAATCTTCAAAGAGAGTCGATCGAAAATGGGCTTTTAACACAACCCGCTTTTTCGCAACACGATAAGCCTCCCTCACCCACACCTCCGTTAGTGGATGGTGGCTCCCCGCTCCTCTCAATGCCTCGAAATTATTAGATTCTTCTATTAATTCTTCAAACATCGGATCCATATACACAACGTCAAAAGCATCGTTTTGTTGCTGTTGTAAAAACTCAATCGCTTCACTTTGGATAACTGTAATTCGGCCCATTGCTGTTTTTAAAGTGGTATCAGAAGTTTCATACTCTCTTAGGCCTCTTCTCACAAGATAGGCAATCGTTGGCTCTACTTCAAGTCCAATCACTTTTCCAGTTTCACCAACAGCATGACTTGCAATGATGGCATCCGATGCAATACCTAACGTACAGTCAAGAAAGATATCTCCTTTTTCCAATCCACAAGCTTCTAAAAAAGGCTCTGTCTCCCCTCTTGCAACTCGTTTTAAGCGAAAAGCCGCTGTATCGGGATGAAAAAAGAAAGGCGTTGTTGAGCCTTTCGTGTAATACTCTAATCGATTTTTACCAGCGACTAACACATTTGCATCATAAATCGTGCTAAGTTTTGTTACGGAACGTTTCTTGCGCTTTATGCAAGGTACGCCTAATTCTTCACTCACTTGTTTCGCGAGGAGCTCGGAAGCTTCATCGGGCCTTCCTCCAGTGGTGACGATTACTTGCTGCATGCTTGTTTTAACACGCCTGTCAAATGATCAGAAATTTGCTCCACAGAATACCCTTCAATTTGCTCCCGTGGGATAAAATATTCCAATTGTCCATCACGTAAAATTGCAATGGAAGGTGAACTTGGTGGAATTTCTTCAAAATAAGCACGCATTTGTGCCGTTGCTTCCCGGTCTTGTCCTGCAAAAACCGTCACTAAATGATCCGGCTTTACTTCTTGAATCGCCGCTCTAACCGCCGGGCGTGCACTTCCAGCAGCACATCCACATACAGAGTTTATAACAACAAGGGCTACCCCTTTTGCGGATGCCATAAATTCATTCACTTCATCTGGTGTCGTTAATTCTTTAAAACCAACGTCCACTAATTCTTGACGCATTGGTTTCACGATTGCTTGCATATATTCTTCGTACGCGTTCATCGTTTCGCACCCCTTCAAATGTTTTACAATTGCTATTATATCAATGTTTCTAGCTCTTTCATAGCAAATTGTATTTCTGATTCATTCAACAATAAAATCTTTATTAATTAATTCGGCTAGTTTTTCTCCATCTAAAGATAATAGGTTATCCGATATTACTAATGAATACTTTTGACCAGAAATATATTTTTCTTTCGGTGTTATAAGAATGGTATTATTCGACTCATCAAAGTTCAATTCTATTTCAAATTTGATATTATTATTATCAATAATATAAACATTTTCATCATTTAACGTCGATAAATCCACAGGTTTATTTAATTGAACTTTCCATTGTTTATTTACCGGAACATTTTCAATAGGTAACCATAGATAATCCTCATTAAAATCAAATTCCTCTTTTAATAT
>JAAYHP010000573.1 GCA_012735355.1 Lysinibacillus sp.
AATCTAGACCAGCAGCAATGCAATCAGTTGAAAGCAAGTTTCCTTCTTCGTCTTGAAGTACATAGCTTTTGAAACCGTGAAGCATGCCAGGAGAACCTTTCGTAATCGTTGCAGCGCCAGCAGGTTCCACACCGATTAAGCGCACTTTTTCATCATTGATGTAGTTTGAGAAAGCTCCAGCTGCATTACTACCACCACCGATAGCAGCAATAACCGCCGTTGGAAGTTTGCCTTCTTTTTCAAGGTGTTGAGCACGGCTTTCGCGGCTAATCACCGATTGGAAGTGTTCTACGATTTCTGGATATGGAGAAGGCCCTACCGCAGAACCAATTAAATAAAAGGTATTTTCATAGTTTTCTACTAAATCAAGGAAAGCTTCATCAACCGCTTCTTTTAATAAGCCATTTCCTTTACTTACCGCAACCACTTTTGCGCCTAAAAGCTCCATGCGGAACACGTTTAACGCTTGACGTTCCGTATCTTTTGCACCCATGTAAATCGTACATTCCATACCGAACATGGCAGCAGCAGTGGCAGTAGCTACACCGTGTTGTCCCGCACCAGTTTCAGCGATGATGCGTTTTGCTCCCATGCGTTTTGCTAACAAAATTTGGCCAAGCACGTTATTAATTTTATGAGCTCCCGTATGGTTTAAATCTTCCCGTTTTAAATAAATTTTTGCTCCGCCTAGTTGTTTCGTTAAGTTTTCAGCAAAATAAAGAGGCGTTTCGCGACCAACATATTCTTTTAAATAATAGTTGAGTTCTTCGTTGAAAGATGGATCGTTTTTTACTTTTTCGAATTCTTCTGCAATGCGATCTAACACTTGTTGCACTTCATCTGGAACGAAACTTCCACCAAAATCACCGTAGTATCCGTTTTTAATTAAAGTTTGACTCATCATAAGCAACTCCTTTATTACAATTTAAACTGTAGTGAATTTTGAAGCTTTGACAAGATTTTCAATTGACACCCAATCATTCTTCGCTAGACAATCAACAATTTTACTCCCAACGATGACGCCGCTGGAAAAGGCGCCAAATTGTTTCACTTGGTCAGGAGTGGAAATGCCGAATCCGGCTAAAACTGGTGTATCTGTATAGCTTTGAATCTTTTTAAAATGGCTTTCTAAATCCCCTTCGAAAGAAGAACGAGCACCTGTAATGCCATTGACTGTAACGGCATAAATAAATCCTTCACTGGCTTTCGTCAACTTTTCAATCCGTTCAGGGGTACTCGTTAACGACACAAGTTGCACTAAATCAATACCGACATTTTTTAACTCGGGATAAACAATATCTTTTTCCTCTAAAGGCATATCTGGAATAATGACACCACGGATACCTGCATTATAAGCGTCTTTTGAAAATTTTTCCACACCGTATGCCAAAATCGGATTTAAATAAGTCATGGCGACGAGGGGAATGGTAATTTCATCAGCAAAGGAGCGAAGGGTTTCAATCACTTTTCGCAAAGTAGCGCCTTTCGCTAATGCACGCTCGCCAGCCCGTTCAATCGTTGGTCCGTCTGCAACGGGGTCGGTAAAAGGAATACCTACTTCAATAGCAGTAACGCCGAGCTCTTGCAGTTTCAAATTTATCGGCTTTAATTTTTCAAGGCCGCCATCACCAGCCATAATGTAGGGAATGAATGCTTTATCCCCCTGGCTGATTGTTTCTAAAATTGCTTCTTTTATTTGGCTCATGCATAGTCACCTCCAAGGGCATCGTGAATTGTATGCACGTCTTTATCTCCACGGCCGGATAAACAAACGACGATGATTTCATCCTTCGCCATTCATTTCGCTAGTTCCGATGCGTAGTAAACGGCATGGGCACTTTCTAGGGCCGGAAGGATGCCTTCCGTTCGGCATAACAATTTCACTGCACTTAACGCTTCTTCATCAGTTGCCATCACATATTTAGCACGGCCCGTTTCATGCAAATAACAATGCTCTGGACCAACGCCAGGATAATCTAGGCCGGCAGAAATGGAGTAGGCTTCTTGCACAAAGCCGTTATCATCTTGCATTAAATACATATAAGCCCCATGCAATACGCCAGTTTTTCCCCCATTGATTGCTGCTGCATGATGGCCAGTTTCAAAGCCTTTCCCAGCAGCCTCTACACCGTACAATGCTACTTCTTCGTCTTCCACGAAAGGATAAAACATGCCGATGGAGTTGCTACCGCCACCGATACAAGCAACGACCGCATCAGGGAGACGGTTTTCAACGGCCAAAATTTGTTTCTTCGTTTCATCGCCAATGCCCCGTTGGAAATCCCGAACGATTGTAGGGAAGGGATGAGGTCCCATGGCAGAACCAAGAATGTAGTGGGTCGTTTCCACATTTGTCACCCAGTAACGCAACGCTTCATTGACCGCATCTTTTAACGTGGCAGAGCCTTTATCTACCGCAACGACTTTCGTACCTAAAAGCTCCATGCGGAATACGTTCAATGCTTGGCGCTTTACGTCTTCAGCCCCCATGAAAACGATGCATTCCATACCGAGAAGGGCGCAGGCAGTAGCTGTTGCCACACCATGTTGGCCAGCACCGGTTTCTGCAACGATTTTCGTTTTCCCCATTCGTTTTGCCAGTAAGGCTTGCCAAAGGGCGTTATTAATTTTGTGGGCTCCTGTATGATTTAGGTCTTCCCGCTTTAAATAAATTTTTGCCCCGCCGCAATGGTTCGTTAATCGTTCAGCGAAATAAAGGGGTGTTTCTCGTCCTACGTAATTTGTTAAATAATAGTGGAGTTCCTGTTGAAAAGATTCATCATCTTTATAATGTTCATAGGCTTCTTCAAGCTCTTTTAAGGCGGTCATTAATGTTTCTGGAACGAATTGACCGCCGAATCGACCGAATCGACCTTTTACTTTTGTTGTCATGTTAATGGCTCCTTTATTATGTTGTAGTCGGTACTAATTACCGTTTGAATAAATTCACGAATGAGTTCGCAGCTTTTTGTACCATTTCGCTCTACGCCACTGGACACATCCACTCCGTAAGGGCGCACTTGTTGGATTGCTTGTTGCACATTTTCTGCCTTCAATCCACCGGCTAAAATGATTTTTTCTCTTGGAATGGAAAGTTCATCTAACAGCGACCAGTCAAAAACTTTTCCGCTCCCACCAGCAAAATCCGTTCCGGGAGCGTCAAATAAATAGTAATCTACGTTATATTTGCTAGCCTTTTCTATATCTTCTCGCGTGCGAATAGAAAAGGCTTTAATGGAAGGGAAGCCTAATGTTTCGATAAAGGCTGGGTCTTCATCCCCGTGATATTGCACATAATCCAACTTTGCGAGGTTGAAAGCTTCCTTTACTTCCTGTTCCGTTGGGTTGACGAAAATCCCTACCTTTTTTACATGCTTCGGAACATAATTAGAAAGTTCTTGCGCTTTTTCGAGAGATATTTTTCTCCTGCTCGGTGCAAACATAAAGCCAATGAAATCGGCTCCAGCATTTGCTGCACAGAGCACATGCTCCTTTTCTTTGAGTCCACAAATCTTTACTTTCGTCATTACTTCACATCCTTCACAATGAAGGGAAGGGCTACTTGGAATGATTTCAACGTATCTTCTACATTTCTACTACGCATTAACGATTCACCGACTAGAATACCTCGAGCTCCGACCCTTGCTACCCGCTCGGCATCCGCTCGTTCCAAAATGCCGCTTTCGCTAATAAAGGCAATATCTCCAAATTGATTAATCTTTTCAGCAAGTTTTTCTGTATGTGCCAAATCCACACGGAAAGTTTTTAAATCCCGATTGTTCACACCGATAATTTTCGGATTGAGGTTAAAAGCTCGGTCCAACTCTTCTTCGTTATGAACTTCGACGAGCACTTCAAGCCCTAGACTTGTTGCATATTCATATAATTCGGATAATTCTTCATCGTCTAACGCCGCAACGATTAAAAGGATTACGGAAGCGCCAGCTTTTAAGGCGTAATCAATTTGCACTTTATCGATGACGAAATCTTTATTCAAAATAGGAACATCTACGAGGCTAGCGATGTTTGCCAAATCTTCATAAGAACCTTGAAAGTATTTTTCTTCCGTTAAAACAGAAATGCAAACGGCTCCGGCCTGGGCGTACCTCTTTGCTTGCTCCAGCGGATCTACTCCATCGTTAATGATTCCTTTTGAAGGAGAAGCTCGCTTCATTTCAGCAATGATTTGAAGGGTGTCTGACTTTCGCAACGAATCGTACAGGGAAGGGCGCTTTTTTACTGTCACGTTAAATGTCGGTTCTTCCGCTTTTAAATCTCGTAGTATCGTTTTTTTATGTTCAATGATTTCATCTAAAATCGTCATTATATTGCTTTCTCCTTTAAAATGTTTTGGCTAAATTCTTTTACTGCTTCTAGTTTCTCGTAAGCTAGCCCGGATTCAATCGTTTCTCTAGCCATGAAAACTCCTTCTTGTAACGACTCGGCTTTACCATAAGCAAAGAATCCAAGCCCTGCGTTTAATACGACAGCATCGTAATATGGCGAACGTTTACCACGTAATAAATCTTTTAAAATTGTTGCATTGTCTTCCGGTGTACCACCGCGTAAATGCTGAATGGAAGCTGGTTGTAAATTAAGTTCTTCCAAGTTGATAGAAAATGGCTTGATTTCCCCATCTTCTAACAAAACGCAACGATTTCGATGGTCGAGGGAAGCTTCATCCATACCTTCTGAACCGGAAACAACGATTGCCCGTTTGCGACCTAACATGCGTAACACTTCCGCATATTCATGAACGAATTTTGGACGGTTAATACCGACTAGTTGGGTTTCAAGATCAACAGGGTTTGTTAATGGCCCTGTTAAGTTGAAAATCGTTGGTTTACCAATTGCTCGGCGAACTTCACCGATCCGCTTTAGCTTTGGATGAACGTATGGCGCATAAAGGAAAGTGAGACCTTCTTGTTTTAATAATTGTGCGGATTCTTCAATGGTAAAATCGACAGTATGAATGCCTAACGCTTGCAACACATCGGTACTGCCGGAATCGCTGGAAATTTTTCGGTTTCCGTGTTTTGCTACTTTTACACCACCAGCAGCTAATACGAAGGCAGAGGATGTACTGATGTTGAAAGTTTTTAATCCATCTCCACCAGTGCCACAGTTGTCCATATACTTATCTTTTAGAGCAGGGACTTTTAAGGCATTAGATTTCATGACGATGGAAAGGGCAGCGATTTCTTCTACCGTTTCCCCTTTTTTGTGAAGTTCAACTAAAAATTCAGCAATCGCCTCTTTCGGTGTTTCTTCGTTAAAAATTAGTTCCACCGCTTGAAGCATATCTTCATAAGGAAGATTTTCATTTTGTTTTACTCGTTTCGTAAAATCTTGAATATTCATTTCTATCAACCTCCAAATATTAAAATTTGAAGTTTAGATAGAATAGCCATTGAGGAATAGGGGGAATAAAAAAGTCCTCTGCAAAAGGACATTAAAAATCCCTTTGCAGAGGACGAACTTGTTGCCGCGTTGCCACCTCTGTTGAAGTATATCTACTTCCACTCAGCGTGCTTTGTCTAAAGCGAAAAGCACTTCCTTGTAACGTAGGAAAACGTCAACTACTAACGCAGTTGCTCTCATAAGGCCCATTTCACGAAAAGACATGCACTAGTTTCCACCAACCACTAGTTCTCTTTGCCATGAACTTTCCGCTACTTTCCTTAATCATCAATTTTGCTCGGCTATCCTTTACTAAACTCAGGCTCAACTCATACTCATGCTCAACGTGCGGTGGCTGTGCTTCCACAACCTTTCTCCGCCACGAACAATTAGTTGCTCATTATTGTATTCTGAAATTTTTAAAATGTCAATCACCTTTTGGGAAGCTTGAGGGCTAAGTTCCATTTTAAAAACAAAAAATCGAGGGGCAAAAGCACACCTCGATTTGATAGTTATTTATCGATTAAATCTTTAAATTTTAATCGTTTATTTAATAGTTGCATAATTGGAATACCGATGAGCAATACGATGAACTCGCCAATTGCACATGATATCCATGAAAGCCAGAATGGAAGGTCTAAAGCAAGTTTTAATTCCAATGCGATAATCCACATCATGAAAGTAAACACAAAGGAATTAATCAACATGCGAGCAACGATGTTTTTCACGTACTTGCTAACGATCACTAGAATCGTTAAACAAATGATTGAGTGACCAACCCCAAACACTAAATCGAACCAGCCAAGGGGTGAAAATAAATTGGCAATGAATACCCCAAGCACAACTCCTAGCATATAGCGCGGATTAAAGGCGATTAAGTGGTTGAAAATTTCAGCTATGCGAAATTGCACTTCACCATAGCTTAAAGGTGCGATTAAATACGTTACTGCAATGTATAGGGCAGCGATAATCGCAGATACTGCAAGATATTTTGTTTTCATACAATTCTCTCCTTAGTTTTTTATCGTGGGATGGTTTCGAACCACGGCGTAATAAAAACGCAAGAATTCATTTTACCATAGTTTTATAGTGTAATCAAATTTGAGAGGAAATGGAATTCGGATATTTATCGTAAAAATTAGTCCATATATTTAAAAGTTCACAATTTAGACATAAAAAATTCATTTTTCTAAAAAAGTAATTTATTCTCGAAAATTCAATTAATTTAGCG
>JAAYHP010000574.1 GCA_012735355.1 Lysinibacillus sp.
GGAGGCTCGAGTCGGGCCCGTGGAAAGCGTCCCCGGAACGGAAATCAATTTTCAGTTTAATATCAAAAACTCATCATTTTCTTTTAAGAGAAAATGATGAGTTTTTACTTTTGTCCCAACCTCTTCATTTTACATCCGTATTTTCAAGCGACCTTTTCTTTTTCGAAAGGAAGAAGGAGAGAATAAAGCCGATTGCTGCAAAGACTAAGGCTACGATAAAGGCTATCTTTATTCCGGCAAATATATTAGCAGCCTCGTCACCTGATGTAGCATTGCCAAAACTCATGACGGAAACTAATATAGCGGTAAAAATGGACGCTCCAACTGTACGAATCGTATTATGCATCGCTGTACCATGGGCGATTAAATGATGGGGCAATGCATTGATTCCGGAAGTCATGAGCGGCATCATTAATAAAGACATACCTAACATTTGAATTGCAAACATAATCGTCATTGTTGCAAAAGAAGTATTTATGTTAATCATTGTATACATCAATGTAGAGAGCAATGTAAAACCAAAGCCTACAATGGCTAACCCTTTTATGCCAAATCGATCAAATAATTTTCCGCTAATTGGAGACATGGCTCCTGTAATAATCGCCCCCGGTAATAACATTGCTCCAGAAACAAGGGCTGAACCTTTTTGAACCTTTTGAACTAATATGGGTAAAAGCGTTTCAATACCGATTAAAAGTCCAAAGACGATAATTGAAAGGCCCGTTGTTAAAGCAAACTCTTTCGACTTAAAAACAGAGAAATTCAACATTGGTTGTTGCAAGCGGAATTGTCTTGTAATGAACAAAATTAATGCAATCATTCCGATGCAGAAGGAGAGAATGACATTTGAACTTAACCAGCCGTAAGAACCTACTAAACTACTTCCGTATAATAGTCCTCCCCACCCGAAAGAAGATAAAATAACGGATAGAATATCGAGTTTTACCTTTTTCTGTATAGTTACGTTTTTCATTAAAAAGATAGAGAGTAATAACACGATGATTGTAAATGGAAATACCGTATAAAATAAATAGCGCCATGAAAATTGGTCAATAATCCAACCTGCTAGTGTTGGACCTATAGCAGGTGCGAATCCGACGACTAAACCACTTATGCCCATAGCAGTTCCTCGTTTTTCCAAAGGAAAGATTGTTAATATTACCGTTTGCATTAACGGCATTAACATTCCTGCACCTATCGCTTGAACTATCCGTGCAAGAATAAGTATCCAAAAGTTTGGCGAAAGGGCACCGAGAAGGGTACCTAAAGAAAAAATACTAATAGCTGTAATTAATAACGATTTGCTACTAAACTTTTCAATCAAGAAAGCAGTGATTGGAATCATAATTCCGTTTGCTAACATAAATCCAGTCGTCACCCATTGGGCTTCTGTTGGACTAATATGAAACTCTTCCATTATTGGTGGGAGAGCAACGATGAGTAATGTTTGATTCAATAATGATACAAAAGATGCTGCAAGCAATATACTCATTATTAATGTTCGATTATAAGGAACATTTTTCACCGTTTTCAAAGTTTCTAACTCCTTTAATAAGAAATGAAATGAAATTTTTGGGATTTCATTAATATGAAAAGCTTAAAGTATGTTAGGCAAGAAATCAAGCAAATAGAAAATATAACAATCGGTGAGAAAGTGTATGTAATTAATAATTTGAAACATAATAACAACAAAGATAATGGTATAGATAGGAAGGTGATTTAATTGTCACTATTCTTTAAGAAAAGTAATCACAAGACAGACAATACTTCAACATACCTAGAAAGTAAGATTGTCAATGAACTAAAAAATATACAAATAACAACTAGTCACGATGAAAATTTACAAAGATTGAAAAAGATTTTTAATAAGGATTTGGATTTCGCCATAAGAAAATTTAAACTTTTTCATCAAATTTCTGGAGCAATAATTTACCTTTATTCATTAGTCAATAAAGAAACCATTCGTGACATAATAAGACAACTCCAAGATCATCATGGGATGGATGAAAACGAGACTGCAAACATAACTCATTATATTATTGAAAATCTACTTTATTATACCGATGTGAAGACGGTCAAAGACGAATCAAAAATTATTACCTCAATTGTACAAGGAAAAGCGATTGTCTTAATCGATGGGATTCAAGAAGCACTAGTAATTGATGTTGTTGAAAAGGAAAAAAGAGGTATAGAGGAGCCGGAAACTGAACGGGTTGTAAGGGGACCGCGAGATGGATTTATAGAACAATTACCTATTAATATTGCGTTGCTTCGTTACCGTCTTCCAATTCCTGAATTTCGTGTGGAGGAAACGCTAGTAGGTACTCGGACACAAACGAAAGTGGCAGTTTGTTATATTGAAGATATCGTAAATCCTACGTTATTGAAAGAAGTTAAGATGAGAATTGATGCTATTCATATCGATGGGATTTTAGATTCGGGATATATAGAGCAATTTCTTGAAGATATTCCGAAATCACCTTTTCCTCAGCTGATTAATACGGAAAGACCAAATAAAGTTGTAGGTAATCTATTAGAAGGCCGTGTTGCTATTTTGATGGATGGGAGTCCATCGGCATTAATTGCTCCGGCTACTTTTAATCATTTTTATCAAACAAGTGAAGATTATAATGAACATTGGATTATTTCTACATTCGTTAGAATGTTCCGAATTATTGCTCTTATATTTTCATTAATCTTCTCCTCCATTTATGTAACCATAATATCTTTTCATCCAGAATTAATACCAGCAAAATATGTCGTTGCAGCCTCCAGTGGACGACATAGTATACCTTTTCCATTAGTGTTTGAAGTTTTATTGTTGGAACTAGCGATGGAAGTCTTGAGAGAAGCGAGTGTTAGAATGCCACAACAAGTAGGTGGAGCATTATCAATTGTAGGAGTGCTTGTTGTTGGACAGGCGGCTGTACAAGCAGGGTTTGTTAGTCCAATTACTGTTGTAATTATTGGAATGTCTACCATTGGCTCCTTTGCTATTCCAGCATATAGTGCAGCCAATACATTCCGTATGTTGCGTTTTGTACTGATTATTTTAGCAGGTAGCCTCGGTTTATTAGGACTTACATTGGTACTTATAGTTGTAGTCAATCATATGCTTTCATTACGTTCCTTTGGTGTTCCTTATATGTCCCCATACGCACCTTTGAATATAGAAGGATTAAAAGATTCAATTATTCGAGCTCCATTTCACAAATTAAAAATGCGGCCATCTAATATTCATCCAAAAGATACGACCCGTGTAGGAGAAAAAGTGAAGGATCAGACGAATTATAACTTCCTTGATGAAGAAGAAAGGGAAAATAAATGAAACATACGGATTCCATTAATTCATTTCAATTTGCTGTGATTATTGCAAGTACAATCATTGGTGTTTCGTTATAAGTTCTTCCTCGTTTAGTAGTTACAGAAGTTGGAGAAGCTGCTATTCTCGCAAGTTTAGATGGATTACTTATATCGTTAATCAGTTTAAATTCAATTACCTTATTAGGAAGGAAATATCGTGAGCTTACATTCATTGGGTGTAATCGAATGCTATTAGGAAA
>JAAYHP010000575.1 GCA_012735355.1 Lysinibacillus sp.
AAGAGACAGGTTTATACCATAAATCATTGATTGTTCTTTTATTTTCTATACTAGAAACAACGTCTTGATTTTCTGCGGAAATAAAATAGTCCCAATCTATTGATAATAAACTAACCACTATTATCCCCTCCAAAAAATCAATATTCTAAATTTGAAAGCACTTTCACTATTAAAATCGTAATACTAAAAAAAGGGAAATTCAAACAACCACTCTAGTTTTTTTAAATAGTCATATTTTTAGATAGATTTATTTCAATTTGCTAAAATTATAAATATATAGAAAAGGAGGAATGTTGTGATGTATGATGTAGCAATTATTGGTGCAGGTCCTGCGGGTGGGAGCGCTGCAATTTATACAGCAAAAGCAGGGAAAAAGACGGTAATTATTGATAGTGATCAAGGTGTCACTAAACGAGCAATGCTTTATAATCACTACGGTGTTGCAGAAATTACAGGTCCTGAATTAGTAAAAGTAGGAATTGAACAAGCAAAAAAATTTGGTGCAGAACTAATTGAAGCAAAAGTAACGAACATTACGAAAACAGACGATGGTTTCAAATTGCAGTATGAAAACGGTGAAATCGAGGCGAAACATGTTATTCTTGCAACTGGTTTCTTAACAGATTTAGCTGAAACAGTTGGCCTTAACACAAAACCAGGTACTGAACCAAGAGTAAAAACAATTTTTGAAGTAGACGCTGAAGGTAGAACAAATGTGGAAGGCATTTGGGCTGCGGGAACTTGTGCTGGGGTGAGCGTTCACACAATCATTACTGCTGGTGATGGAGCAAAAGTTGCCATCAACATTATTAGTGAATTAAACGGCGAACGTTATGTAGATCATGATGTACTAAAATAATAAATACTTATTTTCATCGGGACTGTCTGATATAAGGATAGTCCCTTCTTCTTTGTTTGACCTGCCAGAATCAGATATCCGGCAAACAAAAATACAATCACTTCCTTGCCTTTTTGCATATCATATAGAAATCCACAAAATGTTAAAAAATATGTAAACGCTTTCATGTTATAATCTCTTTAAGAAAAGGAGTTGATTGAGATGCCAGTAAATTATAAAAATATTCTCGTTGCTTTAGATGGTTCGAAGGAATCTGAGGTTGCTCTTAACGAAGGAATTAATATCGCCTACGAAAATAATGCATCGCTAACATTAGTTACCGTCATCGATACAACTCGAGTTGCTAAAGCCAAAAAATATAAAGAACTTTTAACGAAAAATTTAGAAGAGATTAACAAGCGAATGGATTATTACCGCAGACAGGCAAACTTTGGTGGCATACAAAATGTGGAAGTTATTATTGAAAAAGGTTCCCCAAAAAAATTGATTCCTAACGAAATTGCTGAACGGGTTAATGCTGATTTAATTATTTGTGGAGCAACGGGATTAACTCCTGCAGAGCAAATCTTTTTAGGTTCTGTCACACAACATATCGTCACTGCTGCTAAATGTGATGTATTAGTCGTACGAAATAAAGAATAATTAAATGAGGTTGGGACAAAAGTAAAAACTCATCATTTTCTCTTAAAAGAAAATGATGAGTTTTTGATATTAAACTCATAATTGATTTCCGTTCCGGGGACGCTTTCCACGGGCCCGACTCGAGCCTCCTCGGAGCTCGTTCCTCGCTCCTGCGGGGTCTCGAGTTTCGGGCTGTTCCCGTTGGAGTCGCCCCGTCACTCCAATCA
>JAAYHP010000576.1 GCA_012735355.1 Lysinibacillus sp.
ATATGGAGATTTGAGTTAAGTAATAAATGAAGAAACAAATAATAATAATTTTTTTGTGAAATAATGGGTTTTAACCATATATTCTCAATTATTTCACATTTAGAACACAGAATAGACATAGTTTTCAATATTGACACAGTATTAACACATTATTGTGATGGATTGTTCAAAAATTAAAAACCTATCTTAGTATAACAAAACTATAATATTTATAAACATAATTTATTTGAAGTTGAAAACAACAATAAGGAGGATATAAATGTGGATGTACTTTTATTAGCACGTATACAGTATGCAATCACAACAGTATTCCACTTTTTCTTTGTTCCATTGTCCATTGGAATAATCTTTTTAGTGGCAATAATGGAAACGCTTTATGTTGTAAAGAAAAAAGAAATTTATTTAGAAATGTCTAAGTTTTGGGGGAAAGTCTTTTTATTATCTTTTGCGATTGGTGTCGTCACAGGGATTTTACAAGAATTCCAATTCGGTATGAACTGGTCTGAATATTCTCGGTTCATGGGTGACGTATTTGGAGCACCATTAGCCGTGGAAGCATTACTTGCATTCTTTATGGAATCGACTTTTATTGGGGTATGGATTTTCGGTAGAGATAAGTTACCTAAATGGATGATAGCAGCTTCAGCCTGGCTTGTAAGTATCGGTACGATGTTGTCAGCTCTTTGGATATTAGCTGCCAATTCCTTCATGCAGGAGCCAGTTGGATTTGAAATTATAGATGGTAAAGCGGTTTTAACCGATTTTATGGCTCTTTTAACAAATCCTCAATTGCTTGTTGAGTTCCCACATACAATATTTGGGGCTCTAGCAACAGGTGCATTTGTTGTAGCAGGAATTAGTGCTTATAACTTTATGAAAAAACGCCATCTAGATTTTTTCCGTAAGTCTTTCAATATGGCAATGGTTGTTGCTTTAATTAGTGGATTCGGAATCGCTTTTAGCGGGCACGACCAAGCAAAGCATTTAATGGAATCTCAACCGATGAAAATGGCTGCTAGTGAAGGGCTTTGGGAAGATAGTGAAGACCCAGCAGACTGGACTTTAATTGCGGACATAGATGTAGAAAATCAAGAAAATAATTGGCAAATTGATATTCCGTATGCTTTAAGTTATTTAGCTTACGGGAAGTTTGAAGGAGCCGTACCAGGGATGCTTAGTCTTCAACAAGAGTATGAAGAAAAATACGGAGAGGGTAATTATATTCCACCAGTAAAAACTGTTTTCTGGAGTTTCCGTATTATGGCTGGCTTCGGTGGATTAATGGTTCTTATTAGTATGTTAGGTTTATGGTATAGCTATCGTCGGACAATTGAACAGAAAACATGGTTCTTAAAAGCGTTAGTTGTTTCTATCGCGATTCCATTCATTGCGAATACAGCAGGATGGATTATGACTGAAATCGGAAGACAACCTTGGACAGTGATGGGGTATTATACGACGGCTCAATCGGTGTCACCAAATGTGACAGCGGGACAAGTGTTGTTCTCAACAATCTCCTTTACATCGGCTTACGTTATTTTAGCGATTGTCATGATTTACATGACTGCGAGAGTTGCGAAACGTGGTCCATATGTAGAACAGATAACGGATGAAAATGTTGACTTACTAAGCAAGGAGGCGTTTAAATCGTGAGTTTACCAGAACTTTGGTTTATTTTAATAGCGGTATTATTTATCGGCTTCTTCTTTTTAGAAGGATTCGATTTTGGTGTAGGCATGTTAACGAGACTCCTTGCTAAAAATAAAGATGAACGGACTCAGTTGCTAACGACGATTGGACCGTTTTGGGATGCTAACGAAGTTTGGCTAATTACAGCGGGCGGTGCGCTTTTTGCTGCCTTTCCAAACTGGTATGCAACGATGTTTAGTGGATATTATACATTGTTCGTTATCTTCTTATTGGCGCTCATTGCTAGAGGAGTTGCGATTGAATATATTCATCATACGGAAACAGATAAATATTTGAATCTTTGGCATTGGTGTATTGCCATCGGTAGTTTTTTATCACCCTTTTTGTTAGGCATGTTGTTCACGAGCTTAATTCAAGGGGTTCCGATTGATGAAACGATGACGATGTACGGTACGTTTTCTGACTTTGTAAATGCTTATTCTGTTGTTGGTGGACTTGCTGTTGTTTTATTAAGCCTCGTTCATGGGTTAACTTATATAGGACTTCGAACGACAGGACCTGTACACGACCGAGCTCTTTCGTTATTGAATAAAGTGTATGTTGTGTTATTCATTGGTTTAGTTGTCTTTGCAGCACTTACGTATGTTTCAACAGATTTATTTATCGTTAGACCTTTAGCTACACCAATACTATTAGGTGCTGTAGTTTTAACTACTATACTCGGCATTATCTTTGCGAATAAAAGAAGAGAAGGATTAGCATTTACGATGTCCGGGTTAAGTATTGTATTTACAGTTGCAATGCTATTTATCGGTTTATTCCCACGAGTAATGATTAGCACTATCGATCCGGCATTTAATTTAACGATTGATAATGCGGCTAGTGGAGAGTATACCCTATCTGTTATGACGAAGGTAGCTGTTACATTATTACCATTCGTACTTGGTTATCAAATCTGGAGTTATTACGTATTCCGTAAACGTATACATCCAAAAAATTAGGTGAGATCATGATTGATCAAACATTGTTGAAATTAAAAGGAATTAAGAAGATATTTGGAATTCTTTTCATAACCGCCGTTTTGACTGGAGTTTTAACCATTGCTCAAGCAGTTAGTTTAGCGACAGTGATTACGAATTTATTTGATGGGAAAGAGCTTGAAACACAGCTTTTTCCTATCCTTTTATTTGTCCTTTTTTATACTGGAAAACATTTGTTACACTTTTTTAGAAATCGAATAATGGATCGTTATTCGATGAAATCTGGTAGCGACATTCGTAAACAATTAAACGAGAAACTGTTCGAAATCGGACCGAATATCACCGCAAAAGAAGGTACGGGAAATATTGTTACAATGGCGTTGGAAGGAATTTCTCAAGTTGAAAATTACATTAAACTATTTTTACCAAAGATTTTTAACATGCTTGTCATTCCAACGTTTATATTCATTTATACCCTTACCCTTGATATAAGATCTGCCGTCGTTTTAGTTGTTGTTTTACCAACTTTACTGTTTTTCCTCATCATTCTTGGGAAAGCTGCTAAATACCGAGCAGATAAACAGTATAAAACGTATCAATTGTTATCCAATCATTTTGTCGATTCATTAAGAGGATTAGAAACGTTACGATTGCTAGGGTTAAGTAAGGATTATGATCGAAATATTGAACAGGTGAGTGAACGATATCGAAAATCGACCATTGCAACGTTAGTCATTGCTTTTCTATCATCCTTTTCTCTTCAGTTTTTTACGAGTCTATCTGTAGCGATTATTGCGCTCTTCCTTGGACTTGGTTTAATTGATGGGGAGATCACGTTATATCCCGCTCTAGTAATATTAATATTAGCCCCAGAATATTTCCAACCAATTCGCGATTTTGGTTCAGATTATCACGCAACCCTTGACGGAAAAAATGCATTAACAGAAATTCATCGAATTATCCAAACTAAAGATTTGCAAAAAAACGATGTATTACTACCAAAATGGGATGAGCATTCAACGATTTCTTTTTCGGATGTAACAGTTGTTCATGAAGAGAGGAATAAGCCATCGGTCGAAGGGGTTTCATTTTCATGGAAAGGTTTTGGAAAAGTTGGGATCATTGGTGGTAGCGGTTCAGGGAAATCTACATTCATACAACTATTAAGCGGCTTTTTGGACCCGAATAATGGTGTAATTCAAATTAACGATCAAGAACTTTCAAGTTTAAGAAATGATAGTTGGCAAAAACAAATTTTGTACATTCCTCAAAAACCTTATATTTTTAATGATACGTTAGCGAACAATATTTCCTTTTACACACCAAATGCCACGAGAGAACAAATTGGACGAGCTTGTGAACTGGCAGGTCTTACTGAAATTGTAAATGCTTTACCGAATGGACTGGACGAAGTGTTAGGGGAAAGCGGTCGCATGATTAGCGGGGGACAAGAACAGCGGGTTGCGTTAGCACGTGCTTTTTTAGATAAAGGAAGAAAAATCTTATTATTTGATGAGCCAACTGCTCATTTAGATATTGAAACGGAATATGACATAAAACAAAAAATGTTGCCACTTCTTGAAGATCGTCTCGTCTTTTTTGCTACCCATCGCCTTCATTGGATGGTTGAGATGGATTGGATTCTTGTATTAAATGAAGGAAAGCTAGTTGAAATGGGGACCCATGAGGAATTAATCAAGAAAAAGGGTCATTACTATCAATTCATTCAAGCGCAGTACAAGGAGGAGGTGGAGGAATGTTAAAACCGTTATTCGATATATGGAATCACTCGTGGATTCGCCCTTATGTGAAAGACAATAAAAAACTATTTATTTTCGTCATTGTTTTAGGGGTGCTAACGATGGTTAGCGCAGGGGCATTAATGTTTACATCCGGATATTTAATTTCCAAATCGTCCACCCAACCTTATAATATTTTAATGGTTTACGTTCCTATTGTGTTAGTGCGAGCATTCGGAATTGCAAGGCCAGTTTTTGGCTATTTCGAAAAACTAATTAGTCATAACTTTGTGTTGAAAATTTTATCTAAAATGCGGGTTCGCCTGTATCAACACCTTGAACCGCAAAGTTTAACTTTAAAATCCCGGTTTAAAACGGGGGATCTATTAGGAATTTTGGCGGATGATTTAGAGCATTTGCAAAATTTGTATTTAAAAACGATCTTTCCAACATTAGTCGCTTTAGTTCTTTATGTTTTAATCGTTCTTTCTTTAGGATTCTTTTCAATTCCCTTCGCACTACTGATGCTAGGCATTTTCTTTTTATTAGTTGTGATCGTTCCACTACTAAGCTTACTCGCTAATCAAAAAGGCCAAATGGAAATGAAAAGGATTCGAACGAGGCTCTATGGAAAATTAACCGATACTGTAATGGGTTTAAGCGATGTGAAAATAAGCGGTCGGCAAAAAGACTTCCTTACAGCCTATGAAAAAGATGAAAGAGAATATGATTTTCAAGAAATGAAACTGGAACGATTTCATCACTTACGAGACTTTTTCCTTCAATGTACCGTTGCCGTTGTTGTTCTATTAATGATCTTGTTTGTAAGTAATCAAGTGGAGTTGGGCGTCTTTAGTCATTTATGGATTGCGGCTTTTATTCTTGTTGTCTTTCCAGTAATGGAGGCCTTCACACCAATCCCAAAAGCAATAACTGATTTAACGAATTATGATACATCTTTAAAACGTATTCAACAAGTAGAACATACCGGTGTTGATTTACAAGAAACTGATTCAAAGTATTTACAACAGTTGAAAGCTCAATACCATTTTACTGTATCCTTTGAAGATGTGTACTTTCGTTATATAGAGGATTCAAAAATGGTGTTAAAGGGATTGAATTTACAAATTTGCCAAGGGGAAAAAATTGCAATTCTCGGAAAAAGTGGAGCGGGAAAGAGTACTATTGCAAAACTGTTGCTCGGTTCTGTCATACCAACAAATGGTGCAGTAAAAATCAATGATATTAAAACTTATAATATAGCCCGAGATATTCACGAATGGGTTTCTGTATTACATCAAAAACCTCATTTGTTTAATTCAACGGTGATGAATAATATTCGCCTTGGAAACATTCATGCGTCGGATGAAGAGGTGAAGGAAGTGGCTAAACAAGTACAGCTTCACGATTATATCGAGTCCCTTCCAAATGGTTATAATACAAAAATTCAAGAATTAGGGGAGCGTTTTTCTGGAGGAGAACGTCAACGAATAGCTTTAGCACGAATATTGTTGCAAAAAACGCCGATTGTGATTTTAGATGAACCGACCGTCGGATTAGATTCGATTACCGAAAGGAAATTGCTTGATACAATCTTTAAAAGTTTGGAAGGAAAAACGATAATTTTTATTACCCATCATTTAATCGGTGTAGAATTAATGGACCGGGTCATTTTTATTGAAGACGGTAATATAGAAATGGAAGGTTCTCATGGAGAGTTGTTGCAATCAGCAGAAAGATATAAAGCTTTATACAAAATGGACCGTCCCTTTAATATTTCGTGATTTATTAAAAGGGAAAGAATCACAATACTAAAATAAGAGTATCGTCCCTCTATTGATTAGATGGAAGATACTCTTTAATTCACAATATTTTTCAACAAATTAAAGGCTTAGTTCATTTGGAGAACTAGGTCCTTTTTTGTAGTGATCATTACCTCAATGGTTGTACCGCTAGATGCAAAAATTAACGTTAAGATTTTACATTAATCCGTTTGCTTCTTTCCAATCAAGGAATTCTTCATATGTGCATTGTTTATCTAAAATGGAGCCATCTTCTTGAATTTCAATGACACGGTTCGCGATCGTTTGAATAAATTGATGGTCGTGGGATGTGAAAATCATAGCTCCTTTAAATGCGATTAAGCCATTGTTCAATGCTTGAATCGATTCCAAGTCTAAATGGTTCGTTGGTTCGTCTAACAATAGTACGTTTGCATTGGAAAGCATCATTTTTGCTAACATACAACGAACTTTCTCTCCACCTGATAATACAGAAGGGGATTTTTTCACTTCTTCGCCAGAGAAGAGCATGCGACCTAAGAAACCGCGTAGGAACGTTTCTGTCTCATCTTCTGGAGAATATTGACGTAACCAATCAACTAATGTTTTTTCGTTTCCTTCAAAATATTTCGAGTTATCCATAGGGAAGTAGGATTGACTTGTTGTCACTCCCCATTTGAAAGTTCCACTATCCGCTTCTCTTTCTTCCATTAAAATATCGAGCAATGCCGATTTTGCTAACGGATTTCCTAATAAAACGATTTTATCGTCGCGATTCATTGTGAATCGAATATCTTTAAATAGCACTTCACCATCTTGAGTAGCTGTTAAGCCATCGACAGTTAAACAATCATTCCCAATTTCTCGGCCGATTTGGAAGTTGACATATGGATATTTACGGCTAGAAGGTTTAATGTCATCCAATTGAATTTTTTCCAACATTTTTTTGCGGCTCGTTGCTTGTTTCGATTTTGAAGCATTCGCAGAGAAACGGGCAATAAATTCTTGCAATTCTTTAATTTTTTCTTCTTTTTTCTTGTTTTGTTCTTGAGCCATTTTTAAAGCTAATTGAGACGATTCATACCAGAAGTCATAGTTACCTACATAAATTTGAATTTTACCAAAGTCTAAGTCGGCAATGTGCGTACATACTTTGTTTAAGAAATGACGGTCGTGGGAAACAACAATCACCGTATTTTCAAAGTTGATTAAAAATTCTTCTAACCAGCGAATCGCTTTTAAATCTAAATGGTTCGTCGGCTCGTCAAGTAGTAGAACGTCCGGTTTTCCAAAAAGTGCTTGAGCAAGTAAAACTTTCACTTTTTCCGAACCTTCTAAATCGGCCATTTTCATATGATGTTTTTCATCAGAAATGCCTAGGCCATGAAGTAACATTGCAGCTTCTGATTCCGCTTCCCAACCATTAAGCTCTGCGAATTCGGCTTCCAGTTCTGCAGCACGCATTCCGTCTTCATCAGAAAAATCTTCCTTCATGTAAATCGCATCTTTTTCCTTCATTACGTCATAAAGACGTTTATGTCCCATAATAACAGTATCTAACACAGTGAATTCATCGTATTCGAAATGGTTTTGTTTTAAGATAGCTAGCCGCTCATCTTTCCCCATGATTACTTGACCTTCTTGGGGTTCGATTTCACCTGATAATATTTTAAGGAACGTGGATTTTCCAGCTCCATTAGCTCCAATCAATCCATAACAGTTACCTGGTGTAAATTTAATGTTCACATCTTCAAATAGTTTGCGATCGCCATAACGAAGACCTACATTACTTACTTGAATCATGTAAGTTCCTCCTTCAATTCTTCTTCACGTGTAAAAGATAGAATCACTTATTACATCAACTTTTACACAATGCTTCCATTATATCATAAGTGGGTAAAATTGTTATAGTAAGTATTCATTCTACAACCTTGTAGGTTAATTTCTGACTTAAAATGATTCTTTGTACATTTCTGTTGTATAATAATGAAAGTGATTTTTTCGGAGGATTCTTATGAAGAAGTTTATATTTCTATTCTGTTTAGTTCTATTAGCCGGCTGTTCTAGCGACGTTTCCGTTTATAGTACGTATGAACAACAAGAGAAAGTTGTAAAAGAAGAAGTGTTATCTCCAGAAGTAACTATTTACGGTGTGAATGACTCTAGTAAAGGGTATGTTATTGATGTTGAGAAACATAAAAAGTGGATTGTGACAATGGCAATTAGTGTAGCAGGACATGCAAACGTATTGGTAGAAACATCAATGGGGCAAATTGTTAAAGGTGAAATTGTAGCAGTGGATGAAGTAAATAATATAGCTATCATTTTTACAAAATTGACTAGTGATATTACGCCGCTCAATTTATCGAAAGAAAATATAGAAGAAAATCTATCTCCTCAAAATGCTTTAAGTGAGGCAATCATCAATAAAGATGGCGAATTACTAGGAATAGTTACCGTTGTTCGAAAGGACGAAGAGTTTCAAAAGCTACTATTAGATAGTGGTAGGATTCAAACGCTATTAACGAAAGCGAAGGAGAATCCTATACATTTTAAAGATCGACTTTCTTCTAGCTCCTATTTTAAAGACTTTCCAAAAGTGAATTACAATCCTTCCAATATTATAAATGAATACGATAAACCAACTTTCACCTATAATCCCGATGAATTGTATGCATTTATAACCGACTTCCAAAAAGCATTAAACCAATATTTTGAAGAAGGGGATTTAACAATTTTAAAAACATACATTGCTTCCGATGATTTGCTTCACACGATTCAACAAATTGCAGAAAGCGATTCCGGGTTGAAACAATTTGGAGAAATCGATTTTACATCAAGTGTCGTTAATGATTTTCAATATGTTGTGGAGGGTAAAACGACATTACTAGTCGATGAAGAAGTAGGAGAGTTGAAAGGAACATATAAGTGTATTTTAATGGACGGTGAATGGAAACTCGTATCAGCATATTATGAATAATTAATTGGAAAATAAGTTTTATATAATTTAATTATGTAAACTAATTATATGAAGATTGGAATGACCATTGTGGTAAATAAGTTGCAACAAACTATAGAAGTATTAAGTAATTATTTCGGTTATGATTCCTTCCGTAAAGGGCAACAACAAGTAATTGAGCATGTACTACAAGGTCATAACACATTGTGTGTCATGCCTACTGGAGGAGGAAAATCCCTTTGTTACCAAGTGCCAGCCCTTGTCTTAGAAGGTACTACAATTGTTGTTTCTCCACTAATTTCATTAATGATAGATCAAGTCGATCTTCTTCGTGCAAATGGAATTGAAGCGGCCTATATTAATAGCTCTTTAAGTTACAAAGAGATGAATGAAGTGATGGAAAAGGTGAAAAAAGGGCAAATTAAATTGCTCTATATTGCACCTGAACGGTTGGAAAATGAATCTTTTCGGATTCAACTTTCCCAATTCACGGTTCCATTAGTCGCGATAGATGAAGCCCATTGTATTTCTCAATGGGGACATGATTTCAGACCAAGCTACAGGTCTATCGGCTTGTTGCTTTCTTTATGGCCAAAAAAACCAACTGTTATTGCATTAACGGCTACGGCAACACCAGCAGTAATGGATGATATATGCAGTTTATTACATATTGAAAAAGAACATGCTTTTATTACAGGATTTGCTCGTGACAAACTCGTTTTTAAAGTCGTTTCAGGTGAAAATCGGGAAAGGTACATAAAGCAATACATTCAAACCAATTCCAATGAAGCAGGCATTATTTATGCTGCTACTAGGAAATCTGTTGATGCCCTTTATGAAACCCTCGTGAAATTAGGGGTTTCCGTCGCGAAATATCATGCAGGCATGACAGAAGAGGATCGAAAAGTTGAACAAGAACGCTTTTTACGAGATGAAGTGCAAGTGATGGTAGCAACGAATGCCTTTGGAATGGGCATTAACAAAACGAACGTTCGGTTTGTGATACATTATCAAATGCCAAAAAATATGGAAAGTTATTACCAAGAAGCCGGCAGGGCAGGGAGGGATGGACTAAAAAGTGAATGTATTTTATTGTATAGTCCTTCCGATGAACAAACACAGCGTTATTTAATAGACCAAACCAATGATTCATCGAGAATTCCTTTCGAATTAACAAAGCTCCAAAACATGGTAGATTACTGCCATACTGAAACTTGTCTACAATCCTATATTGTGCAATATTTCGGAGATAAATCTTATGAAGGATGCGGTTGCTGTACGAATTGTACCGATAATCGGCCGGAACAGGACGTAACGGAAGATGCACAAAAAGTATTATCCTGTGTTATTCGAATGGGACAAAAATTTGGAAAGACGATAACAGCCCAAGTATTAGCTGGTTCACGAAGCAAAAAAGTGTTAGGGTTCCAACATCTATCAACTAATGGAATTTTAAAAGAGATGTCTGTGAAAGAAATCGGGAGTTTCATAGAATTTTTAATTGCTGAACGGATATTGCTCGTTGAACCAGGTCAATTTCCTACAATTTATGTTTCCGAAGAGGGAAGAGACGTATTGTTAGGAAAGCGAAAAGTATTCCGGCGTAGAATTCAAATCGAACAATCAGAGACAAAAGAAACGGATCCATTGTTTGAAAAGTTGCGCAATGTTCGAAAAGAAATAGCCTTTCGTGAAGGAGTGCCGCCTTTTGTTGTCTTTTCAGATAAATCCCTTTTGGATATGTGTGTAAAACTTCCGATGAATGAAGAGAGCTTTTTAGAAGTGAGCGGGGTAGGGCAAAGCAAGCTCGAGAAATATGGTGAGGCTTTTATTTCTATCATTAAAGAATATGTAATGAAATCATAACTATTTGAATCTAAAGAATTGAACATCGATTATTTTTCCATTTTTTCACTACTTCATGCTTAAAATATCCATTTTTGATACAAACTATGAATAATTAGGAAAAAAATCTCTTTTATTACGGATTTCCATCCTCTCTAAAGA
>JAAYHP010000577.1 GCA_012735355.1 Lysinibacillus sp.
GTGGTATTGTCTGTCACACTGGAGGAGTATTCCGTGTAATAAAGAACGCGAGGTTTATTTTCTTTTTTGTCCGCTTTTTCTTTTAATGCATCGATTCGTTTTTGAATATCCGCGATTAAGTTATTCGCTTTTTCTTGTTCTCCGACAATTTTCCCCAGCGTTTCAACGGTTTTTAAAATACCTTCAAAGGAAGTGTCATCGATGACTTGGAATGTTGTAATTCCGGCATTTTCTAATTGATTCAATACATCTGGATTAACGTAAGAAGGAATAATCACCAAATCTGGCTTTAATGCTAAAATTTGCTCGGCTGTTACGGTTTCAAATTTCGTTTCAATTGAATCGGTTTTGCCTGCAACATTGGAAATCGCTGGATCACTAGAAATCGCTGTGACGCCTACAAGATTTTCAGAAGGTACTAAATCCACCAGCAATTCATCGACAGCTAAAGCAGTCGAAACAATACGTTTCGGTTTTTCCGAAATGGTAATTTCCTTACCACGGCCATCTGTCACCGTCAGCGGATAAGCCGATTGTTTAGCTTGTTCGGATGGTTGATTTGTCGAATTTTCATCATCATTGTTGGCAGTATCGGTATTACAAGCTGTTAAAAATAATAAAAGCAATATGGGTAGTAGCTATTTGGTGAATTGATTCATCACAAATCTCCTTTTCTATAAAATTTTTTATATGTTTAGTGTGGCCACACATTAAACCAAAATAAAAAGCCTGTATTTCCAAAGCGGGAATACAGGCGTGAAGGCAGTAAAAACATAAATATGCATACATTCTGGCACCGTGCTTTTCCCACCGAAAAGACGTTTGCAAGTGTTTAAGCAGGTTTCCTGACTTTGAACTTCCTTTTACTCCTAACCCTTCCCGAAAAAACATTCAGTGGATTGTTAGTTTCATCCGTTCTTACAGTAGCGGGGGCTGTACTAGATTTTCACTAGTTTCCCTTTTAACTCTTCCCTAAAAATGAAGAGCACTTAAACACGACGTTATGAAATTAATTATACTCTAGCATAAATGATTTCATGAATGCAACAATATACAAAAAACTTTACATCTTTACTTCATATTGGATATACTAAGCAGCAGTTTTATTTTTGAAGGAGGGACAAGTATGGAAAAAACTGGCGTTACATTAGTTATCCATTTATGCGAGAAAAAAGCTGTTTAGTAGATTATGAAATTATGACAGATAGCTTAACAACAAAAATTGGAGCTTGTATAAGTGAGAGTAAAAAAGAACAGAAGTTTGATGAAATTACACAAATTTTGAGGGAAATTCAATCCCTTGCTTATCATGCAAATGGATCTGTCAGAGGGCGTTTAGCTATTACAGAACAGGATTTAAAATGGCTAGATACTGTTTTCGATGATTTTGTAGAGCGAGCAGGGGAAGCGATTAAACAATTTGTTTTACCTCAAGGATATGAACTGGCTACTCGATTACATATTTGCCGTAGCGATGCAAAAAAAGTTATCGTGCTTTATATAAAGTTAGTGAAGAACGGGAAGTACCTGA
>JAAYHP010000578.1 GCA_012735355.1 Lysinibacillus sp.
GATACAATATGATATAAAATTAAATATTGCCAACTGAAACGGCTATCGTTTAAAAGGTCATGTCCAACAAAACCTAAAACGAAAAGAGGGCTTGGACTATGACAAATGCTTAACAGCACATTCGCTTCTGTTTTTGAAATTTGTTTCGTTCGCTTTAAATAGGCTATTGTAGCTGCTCCTGTTGGAAATCCTCCAAGGGCGCTAATTCCGTAAGTTTTAAAATATAATTTAAATCTTGAGTAGGAATTTTCCCTTTCAGGTGTTAATCGTATAAACCATTGTGTTAAAATCAAATACGGTAGTAAGTAGGGAAACAATGCTTCCATAAATAGTTCAAGACCCAGGTCTGCACCTTCATGGGCAATTCCTGGAAAGAGTAATAATAAACAAATTAGTGTTATACAAACGAATAGGTACAGTAGTGGAATAAGCCATCAACTCTTTTCAACTTTTTGTTTTCCATTTAACCAAATGCTAAACTAATATATGCTTGTTTACTGTTTTTTAGGATAAAGAGAAAAAACCTTCGTCCTTCAACGGCGATGCTGTTTTTTGTTAGAAGCTAACTCAGGAGGTGCTAGTAGTTTGAAGTGGAAACCATTTATAACTTTTACAATCGTTTTTCTAACTGCAATATTTCTCTCTTTTTATAAGCTGGATTATTATATTATGAAACCCGGAAGCGCCTATGATGTTAGCCTATTCGTTACGGTAGAAAATGGGGACTTAGACGATGAAGGTACTTTGAGTTTAATGACGGTAGCGATGGGACGAGCAACCCCGATTACATACATTGTTGCCTATTTTAAAGAATTCGAAGAAATCATAAAATTGGAAGATGTACTTCATAAAGAAGAAGACGAACGGGAATATAACATCCGTCAATTAAAGTTGATGACTGATTCCCAATTTAATGCGATATACGTTGCCTATCAAAAAGCAGGCTTACCTTTTACCGTTGATTATCAGGGAATTACAGTGTTAAATGTATTGTCTGGTGGTGCTAGTGATGGCAAGTTAGAACCGGGGGATAAGATCGAAGAAGCGGATGGCCAAATCATTAAAAAAGCTGAAGATTTATTAGCTGTTTTGGAAAAGAAAAAAGAAAATGATGAAGTGAACCTTGTTATTAATCGAAAAGATGAATTATTAGATCGAGTTATTCAGTTAAAGGAAATTCCAAATAGTGACGGAAAAATCGGTCTAGGTATTACTTATTCAGAAAATAAATCTATTAAAACGGATCCTAAAGTAAAAGTGGATGCCAATGATATCGGCGGTCCTTCAGCGGGATTGATGTTTACATTAGAAATTTTAAATCAACTGTTAGAGGAAGATATAACGAAGGGATATTTGATTGCAGGTACCGGAGAAATATATGAAGATGGTTCGGTAGGACGAATCGGTGGCATCGAGAAGAAGGTTGTGGCTGCCCATGAAGATGGAATGGAAATTTTCTTCGTACCGGATGATGAAATTAGCGAGGAAGCGATGAAAGCAAATCCTAATATCCTTTCAAATTATGAAGCAGCTTTAAAAACAGCGAAAAAAATAAAAACGGATATGGAGATTGTGCCGGTTAAAACGATTGATGATGCGTTACAGTTTTTAGAGGAATTGCCGGAGAAATATGAACAGTAGGTAGGCTGTCTAATAAGTAGTTATTAGATTTGGTGATTTAAGTGAGGGGTAGCGAGTATCTGTCGCGCAACACTTAGACTAGACGCAAAGAAAAGCTTTCCTGCGGGACCCCGAGTCTCGGGACACCGCAAGGGTCAGCGAAGAGGAGGCCGGGCTCTTGATGCGCGTCCGCTCGAAGTGAAAACCACCATATCCAAAGTCACATCCGAATTGGCGGGGTTTTATAATCTCCGTCAATTTTATTTTTTGAATACAGTTCGAGCCCTAATCCATATATTTCAGATGCACGAATATCGATGGCTAGCATCGGATCTTTCACTTGGGCAACGCGGCTAATTAAAGGTAAAGGGAAATCTTTTTTTCGTTCGGACAAATAAGCTTGTCCTTTCGACGTCATTCCAAGTAGTCGAATATAGGTAGGATGTTGGAATTGATGTAATTCTTCCTTCGTTATCCCTGTGAATATATGGGTAAGCATTCGTTGCAATCGGGTCCATGTATAACGTTTAGATTTAATCAATGACATAAATTCAGAAAAACTATTCGCTTGTTTTGCGTGTTTAATTAAAGCATTTTCGATTCCTTCTGAAACGTCAGCAAAGGCGGTCAACTGTTCAGGAGAATTTCGCAACAATCCATATTTTAAAAGAGGCCAAAATGTTTCCCAATGTACGAAAGTAGAAAATTGTTGTTGCCATTTATGTAGCTCACTAAAGGTCGTTTCAGGTACGTAAGAGCGAATTTCTTCAAGGTTTTTATGTTCAAAAATCGCTTTACGAATTCCTGTTGCGCTCGCGATATTTGATTTTTCATTAATGGAATCATGATAGCCTGCACTCACTCTTTGGATAGTGGCAGGTTGTATGGATACATTAAATTTTTTTGCTGCAGCGATATAATGGTAGCCGAGTATATTGTTTGGTTGGGATAAATCGATACAAGGTTGATTTTTCATTCGTTGCAGTTGTTCATAGGCCAAATATAGGCTTTTTGGATAACTAATTCCGGTTGATACAAATTGTTTAATGAGACGATTATATTCATCAAAATTTTCTTCTATGAGATTGGCGGTGTTTAAAAAAGGTTCTATGTTCCCTTGTTCACTTCCAAAAGCAAAGACATCGCATTTCATTGCATCGAGAAGAAAAATAGCGCCTTCTGCAAAAATAGGTGCATTTGCGGTGCTATAAACATAGGGTAATTCTATGACGATATCGACGCCGTTATAAAGTGCCATTTTTGTTCGATGCCATTTAGAGACGAGGGCTGGTTCTCCTCTTTGCAGAAAATTTCCGCTCATTACAGCGACTACTACGTCGGCATTTGTGATTTTTTTTGATTCGTTAACATGATATAAATGACCATTGTGGAATGGATTGTATTCAACGACGATGCCGACCGCTTTCATTTAAGTGCTCCTCTCTCTAGAAATTTCCCTTTAAAGTATCTAAAAATAAGTTTTAAGTTTATACTGAGATTATAGTATCCTTTTTACAATGTGACAAGAAAATATCTTGACATCTAAATTGTCACATTATATAATCAACATTGTTGTCTCGGGGTGATTCAAGAATGAAATGGTCAATTCATCAATTATCAAAGTATCGCCAAACAGGAATGCCGATTGATACGATTATACAATTGGATGACGTGAAAAAGCGAAATCAAGAAATTCGCGATATTGCACCCGTTCATGTAAAAGGGCACAGTACAATCGGACAATCACAAATGACCTGTCAATTTACAATGGCAACGACATTAACATTGCCATGCGCTCGGACGTGGGAAGATGTTGAATATCCTATAGAGGTAGAGACAGTTGAAGTTTTCAGCTGGATCGATAAAGAGCTTCGAGGGAACGACGATGAAGATATCCATTACATAGATGGAGAAGTCATCGATTTGACACCAGTCTTAGAAGTATTGATTTTACTTGAAGTGCCGATGCAAGTGTTTAAAGAAGGTACTGAAAACACAGTAAAAGGTGGAAAAGACTGGAGTTATTCAACAGATGAAGACGAGAGTCAAAAGGTAAATGACGAACCAAAAGTGGATCCAAGACTGGCTAGTTTAGCTAAGTTTTTTGATCAAACAGATGAATAGATAATCTGCAAGGAGGTGCCAATCATGGCTGTACCATTTAGAAGAACTTCTAAAACTGCAAAAAGAAAACGCCGTACTCATTACAAATTATCAGTACCAGGTATGGTAGCTTGTCCAAACTGTGGTGAAGCAACATTATCTCACCATGTTTGTAAATCTTGCGGACATTACAAAGGTAAAGAAGTTGTAAGTAAATAATGCGTGACTTCGAAGTGCGCTAAGACAAAAGGCTATTAGAGTGACCATGGCTCTCTAATAGCCTTTTTTCTACATTTTTTTAAATCTATTGGATAAAATTTGAACCCTTTCTTGTCAAAACTGAAATCCTTTATTACTATGAAATCATGAAGTGTTATGTTGCAATAATAAAAAAAGGGGATGTAAGTTTTGTCTTATTTAATCGATAAAAAGGACGGCATACTAACATTTACCATCAATCGAGAAGAAAAAAGAAATGCGGTTAACGACGAAGTGATGGATGGTTTAAAAAAAGTAGTGAAGTATATTAAAGAAAATAAAGATGTACGCTTTTTAGTCGTTACCGGTGCCGGGGATAAGGCTTTCTGTTCCGGAGGAGATTTAACGGAATTTCATAATTTGAAAACAGAAGAAGAAGCCTTTGGCATGTTAAGTAAAATGGGGAATATTTTGTTTGAATTGGCAACTTTACACGTACCTACGATTGCTTTAATTAACGGTACAGCGGTTGGCGGTGGTTGTGAAATTGCTACAGCTTGCGATTTCCGCCTAGTTGCAAGTCACGCGAAATGCGGTTTTATTCAAGGTACGTTAGGAATTACGACCGGTTGGGGTGGCGGTACATATTTATTCGAAAGAGGACTTCGCCACGACCGGGCATTAAAAATGTTAGTAGATGCGCGAGTCTATGATGCACAGCTTCTCTATGATATTGGTTGGGCGATGAGAATATTTGATGGTTCAAAGGAAGAAGCGTTAGAAGCGTTTATTGAAGATATGAAAAAAATCGATCCGGGAGTTCATCGCGCTTATAAAGAAATTGAACTGCGCAAGTGGAGAGAACGCAATATGTATGGTCGAGTGATGGAAGAAATTCGAGTTTGTGCAAAGCTTTGGGAAAGTGAAGAACATGCAAAAGCGGTGGAGAAATTTTTATCGAAATCCAACTCTAAAAAATAATGTATATTTTTAAGAATAGCATTGAGTAAACATATACTTGTTTTTTGAAAATAGGTTACGACAAAATTTTTATAAGTCGCAACCTATTTTTTTCTATGTTCTTTAATTCTATTTACTCTCATTTTGCATATAGTAGTAAAAAAATGAGAGGTGATAGGTTATGGAAGGGAAAAGAAGGAAAGATCAGTGGACAGCTGAAGATGACGAAAAATTAGCAGAGATCGTCATTACGGCTGTTCAAAATGGAAAAACTCAATTGGAGGCTTTTGCAGAAGCTGCACAAGTACTAAATCGTACAAAGCAAGCTTGTGGTTTCCGCTGGAATAAAACATTAAGGCAACAATATGGTCAAATGTTAAACAGTGTGAGAAAGCGACCAAAACAACTGATGAGAAGCCACTTGAAACTTGCCCTTAATAGTTTTGATGAGTTAACAGAAGCTTACAATGAATTAGAAATCAAGTATAGGGAACTTCAAACGGAGCACGATCGAGTATTAAAATGGCTTCAACAAGGTGCCATCTTCATAGAACAGCAGCAACAACAAAAGCATTAAAGGATAAACTACTTTTCTTTTTTATTGCCATTATTCATTGTGTACAAATTTATATGGAAGTAAAAGTTAATGATCGAAAAGTTCAAAAATTTCCTGTATAATATGAATTAAGGGTGTGACACTCTTTTTTTGTCACACCTTTTTTTCACGTCTTTGAAACGTAGTGAACTTTACATTTTGTGTGAAGAGAAAATTGATAAAAGAGGGACGCTGATATGAACGTTGTTATTGTTGGCGCAGGTTCTGTCGGAATGTTACTAGCTACTTTTTTAGCGGAAGTAATGGAAGTAACAGTCGTAGTGAAAAGGGAAGAACAGTTGCGAAATATAGAACAGCATGGCCTATGGCGAAAAAATTTAGATGGTACAGTAACGAAAGTTTCTATAAGAGGGTTAACAGCTTTAGATGACATTTCTGAAAACTCCTTAATAATTGTTGCTGTAAAATATAATCAATTACAAGAACTATATCCGAAGCTTAGAAAACTTCCGTATGAAACACCGATTTTGTTTGTGCAAAATGGATTAGCGCATTTCGAAGAAGCATTGTCTTTACCTCAAGAGACGATTGCTTTTGGATCCTGTCTATTCGGTGCACAAAAAGAGAACGAATATACAGTGATTCACCGAGGGATAGGTGTGCTAAAATTAGCAGTTGAACGAGGAAATGGTGATACTTTACAATCGTTTTATAAAGTGGGGAGCAACCTTTTCCCTGTAGAATTTGTTGAAAATGCTGAAGGAATGCTTTTTGAAAAGGCGTTGTTTAATTGTTTCATTAATCCACTAACGGCTATTTTAAATGTGAAAAACGGCGAATTAATTAAGAATGAACATACGAAACAATTGTTACAAGAGTTGTATGAAGAGTTGATGACAGCTTTTCCGGAACAAAAGAAAAGTTTTTCCTTTAAAGATGTCGTTACTTTATGTGAAAAAACAGCGACGAATACTTCATCGATGTTACAAGATCGTTTATTAAATAAAAAAACAGAAGTTGAATCGATCGTCGGTGCGGTCATAAAAAAAGCTGAACAAAAGGGTCAAACTGTTCCGTTACTAAAGACTTTATATCGTTTAGTGCTAGCTTTAGAGGGTGAGAAGATGTGAAAATCATATTGGGATATTTGCTGAGCACTCTTATATTCATGCCCATCGTTGTATTGTTAATCAGCTATATCATTTTCCGAAAAGTATTGAAGAAAAAAGGGAATAGTTTTGGATTAGCGGCAGATATTACGACGTTTGTATTATTTTTTTCCGTTAGCATTTCTCTCTCAACTTTGTGGGGAGCAACGATTAGCATCATCGCAATTGTTATCTCTATTTTTATTGCAATGTTGATAACATACATAGATTGGAAGACAAAAAAGGAAATTGAAGTTCTGCCCTTACTTAGGAAAATTTGGCGTATACAATTTATGTACTTATTTTTCCTATATACCATAGTGTGGATTATAGGAATTATCCAAAGTATAATTATTTTTACTACATAGAAAAGCATTTTCTTTTGCAGACAAAGTAGGAAAGTTTACAATATAATATGGAAAGTATTTTTTATTATGAACGTATAGGGATTAGTAGAGGAGTTATAAAATGGAACTGGAAAGATTATCACCAGTTAACAATCAATTGTTATCTGATTATTGGGCAGAAAGTGAAAAATTACTTCCTTTTTATCAATACCGATATAACGATGAATCCTTTCAAGTGAGGGCGAATTACTTAAAGGAGCAAAATTTCGATCGAAAAAAATTATGTCATGTTATTTATCAATTTATGGAGCCCTTTGGCATCTCGCCAAAGACTAAAGAAAATTTACAAAAGTTAGAAAATGGCGCTTTTGCAATTGTTGGTGGACAACAAGCAGGGGTTTTCACCGGTCCACTTTATTCTGTTCATAAAGCAATCAGCGTCATTTTACTCGCGAAAGAGCAAAGTGAGAAACTTGGAATCGATATCGTGCCTATTTTTTGGATTGCAGGAGAAGATCACGATATCGATGAAATTAATCATACTTTTACAATTGTTGATGAAACACCTAAGAAAAAAATATATGGTGTTCCATCAAAAAAGAAAACGATTGCTTCCGAAACATCGATAGATCATTCTTTGATGAAAGATTATATTGATGAAATTTTTAAAGATTTTGGGGAAACAGAATATACTCGCACCCTTCATCAATCAGTAATAGAGAAAATGGAAAAGAGCAATACCTTTACTGATTTTTTTGCTCATTTGATGAACGATTTATTTAAAGGTGAAGGGCTATTAATGGTTGACTCTGCTTTTCCACTAATTCGACAATATCAATCTTCATTTTTCCAACGTATCATCGAAAAGAATGAAGCAATTTCCGCTGCTGTTATTGAAAAAGAAAGGTTGCTTGAAGAAAAGGGGTATGGCACACCGATACTTGCAACTGAAGAAAACGCAAACCTTTTTTATGTCCGGGGAGGGGAACGCTTTTTACTGGAAAGAAAAAATGATGTTTTTGTAAATAGGGTTGCCAATGTGAAATTTACTGTCGAAGAACTAATTGCTATAGCAACCCGTACTCCGGAACAGTTGAGCAATAATGTTGTCACAAGACCTTTAATGCAAGAAATGTCGATTCCAGTATTAGCTTTTGTAGCAGGACCTGGCGAGTTAGCTTATTGGGCAACATTAAAAGATGCCTTTGACGTATTAAATTTACAAATGCCTATTTTAGCACCAAGGTTAAATATAACTTTACTTTCAAGACAAGTGGAGCAATTGCTCGACAATTTTGGATTAACGGTGGAACAAGTTCTAGCAGGTGGAATAGAACCGTTGAAACAACAATATATTGCAAGCATTCAAGACAAGGAAGCGAACGAAAAAATTGCTAACTTGAAAGAAATGCTGGATCGCAAGTACGAAGATTTATTAAACTACTTGAATTCCCAAAATCTTCGTTTAGAGCGGATAGTTGAAAAAAATAAACAATATCATCATATACAATTCGATTATTTGAGCAATAAAATAGAACAAGAGGTGCAATTTAAGCACCATCACATTATTCGACAATTTGATCGAATTAAGAGTGAATTGTATCCGAATGAAAACTTGCAAGAGCGAATTTATAACCCTTACCAATATTTAAATATTTACGGTTCGAGCCTTATTTCAGATTTATTACAATTGCCGATGAAGATTAGTAATGTTCATTATTTAGTGAAAATGTAGTAATATTTTCCTATTTTTAAAAGCTATCTCAAAGGAGGTAGCTTTTTTTGAGTCCTTTTTCTCTTTGAATGGAAAATAGAAGATTACTATTGTCGTAATTTATGAAAACTTTATAAACTATCTCTATAAAAATGTGGAGGAAAGTGGGGGAATGTGGTACATTAATTACTAAAGTGGGGTGAGTAGCATGTTCATGGGAGAGTATCAACATTCCGTTGATGCAAAAGGCCGTTTAATTATACCTTCCAAGTTCCGTGAATCGTTAGGAAGTACTTTTGTGATTACACGGGGTCTTGATAACTGTCTTTTTGGCTATCCTATGGACGAATGGCGAAAGCTCGAAGAAAAATTAAAAAACTTGCCAATGACAAAAAAAGATGCGAGAGCATTTGCAAGATTTTTCTTTTCTGTGGCTACCGAAGTGGAAATTGATAAACAAGGGCGCATTAACATACCATCCAATCTTGCAGGGTATGCAAAACTTGAAAAGGAATGTGTCATTTTAGGGGTTTCAACAAAAATTGAAATATGGGCTAAAGAACTTTGGGAAGAATATTTCAACGAAGCAGAGGAATCTTTCAATGATATTGCGGAAAATCTAATTGGCTTTGACTTCTAGAGAAAACATCTAAGAGAAGGAGAAAAATTATGTTTGACCACACTACCGTGTTGCTCAAAGAAACTGTTGATGGATTGAACATCGATCCGAATGGTATTTATGTGGACTGCACATTGGGAGGAGCAGGACATAGCGAATATTTAGTTCAGCAACTTGATAAGGGAAAACTAATTTGCTTTGACCAAGACTTGAATGCGATAGAGCATGCGAAGAAACGTTTAGAAAAGTACTTGGATAAAGTGATTTTTGTTCATTCCAATTTCCGTCATTTAAGGAAAGAATTAACTGAACTTAATATTCAGAAAGTTGATGGCGTCCTGTACGATTTAGGAGTCTCCTCACCACAATTAGATACACCAGAACGGGGATTTAGTTATCATCACGATGCACCATTAGATATGAGAATGGATCAAACTCAAGAGCTTACAGCTTATCACGTCGTTAATGAATGGCCTTACGAAGAGTTAGTGCGCATTTTTTTCCGCTATGGTGAAGAGAATTTTTCAAAGCAAATTGCTCGAAAAATTGAAATGGCAAGGAAAAAGGCACCGATAGAAACAACTGGTCAGTTAGTAGAGTTAATAAAAGAGGGAATACCTGCATCCCGCCGACGAACGGGTGGGCATCCAGCAAAACGAGTGTTTCAAGCAATCCGAATCACTGTGAATGATGAATTGGGAGCGATTGAACAATCTTTAACAGATGCAATTGAACTACTGAATATTGGAGGTCGTATTAGCGTTATCACTTTCCATTCATTAGAAGATCGCATCGTAAAAACAATGTTTAAAGAGGCTTCTTCATTACCTGATTTGCCTCCGGGCTTACCAATCATTCCGGAGACCCACCAACCGGTATTAAAAGTCATCACGAGAAAACCAATCGTACCTTCAGAAGAGGAGTTACAGGCTAACAACCGTTCAAGATCAGCGAAATTACGTATCGCTGAAAAAATTCATGAAAAAGGGCGTGGCTAAATGGCAGTTCGAGCTAGACAACACATATACTATCAACAACCAGCAGTTCCATATGAGCAACCCACCATTCAACCTAAACAATACCAACCAAAAAAACGAAAAGTTATAACTGCAGGGGAAAAATTTTTATATATAGTTTTTATCGTTTTAGTCGCAGCATTATCAATCGTCATATTACATAAGCAAAGCATAATACAAGAAACCACGATTGAAATACAAGATATAAATGAACAAATTGCTGAAATCGAAAAGGATAATGTTGATTTAAAAGTGCGTGTAAATGAATTATCATCCTATGATAGAATTTGGGAAAGAGCACAATCACTCGGTTTAACTTTGAAAGAAGATAATGTAAAGGTAGTGCCGGGAGAATGAAGAAAAAGAGATTTCGATTCCAATGGGGAGCCTTTCTAATGTTACTACTATATGGAGGGCTCTTTTTTGCATTATTTGTAAGAATTACCTATATCCAAGCGACAGGTCAAGTGGAAGGGCAAGAATTAAAGGCGAGAGCTGCAGCCCTTTATCAAATGGAAGCAGTTATCACTGCTGAGCGGGGGAAAATATTAGATCGTAACGGAAGCATCATCGCAGAAGATACGTTAAGTTATCGGCTCATTGCAATCGTCAATCCCGCTGCAACAACCAATCCTAATCAGCCTCAACACGTCGTAGACCCTGA
>JAAYHP010000579.1 GCA_012735355.1 Lysinibacillus sp.
GTTCTGCAAAATCCTCTATCTCTTCAGAACTAGTGAAGGCACTAGCTGCATTGTTACCTAGTTTTGCTACCATTACTGCCATATCATCGTACTTAGCATACGAATTTTGTGCAGCTTGAAAAATCTTATCTTGTAATTCCGCAGTTGTTTGCAACCCATCGTTCATCATAGCTATTCTAGCTGTAGTTCCTGCGTAATTATCTGAAATATTTAGCAATTTTTCCAGCCCGCTTATTGACGCATACGCCGTAATTGCACCTACAACTGCACTTCCGAAGCGCTTCATTAAAGAGGAACCTTCATCAATTTTATTATTCAACCTGTCTTGGGCTTGTTGAGCTTCTTTTATTCCTTGCTCTATTTGGTTATAACTAGCTTCAACTTGTTGTAATTGTTTTTGAGCTACTTGTAAAGCTGTGACATCTATAGCTTTACTTGTTGATTTTTGCAATGTTTGAAAACTATCGATAACTGTTGACATCGCCATGTTCATGGCTCTGAATTGCTGTGACATAAGATCGTGGACCATGATACTAGTTTTTATCGTTGCCATAGATTTCCACCGCCTTTTTAGGCATAATAAAAAGCACTCATTATCGAGTGCTATGTTCTTAAGCGAAGAGTACCATCTCCATGCCTGTAAATTTTTGATCGACATTTAGGACATTTTCCATAACTTTTTGGGAACCGTATCTCATTTTCACAATTAGGACACTTTTGTTTCTCTGTTTTCGCTGCCTTAATAGCTGCGATTGGTATAGCAATAATAAAAGCGATTAAGAAAAATAAAAGAAATCCGATTATAAGTATTGTCAACATTGTAATCCCCTCCCTACCTATAAATATAAAGTAAAGAGGAAAAATTTACTAGAACATCTTACATTCTAACCACCCCTTTCAATAAAAAAACACCCTCAAGCGAGAGTGTTTATTAATTGTCTTTTTTCGATTTGCTGTACCAACATGTCATACATTTTTTTCAATGTTGGTTGATTCCTTTTTGATAAGAATCCATGTTCATATAAATCTAATAACCAATAGTCATCCATTTGTTCTAAGCCTTCCCTCCACCAATTTGCTATATCACAAGTTCTCGGTGGATCAATCCCGATTAAATCAGAAAATACAAACAAGGTTTCAATTAACCTTTCGTTTAACTTACCCATCACTATTATACCCTCCTTAAAATCGAGGGCATCCACTTTTAAAAAGTACACATTTTGTGTATAATATAGTTGAGAGTTTGAGTGGATGCCACTCTTTTTCACAGTCTAAGTTGCCGCTTAGATTGTGAATTTTTTATTTAACCAAACGTAATTCTAATTGCGTGTTATAGTGTTCGATTTCTAATCTCAATGCCGTATTGGGTTGCCAGGCGATTAGAAACCGAATCGCTTCCTCGTATTTCACTCTAGGTAACTCTCGATATTCGTTAATATCGAAGTAATTCCAAAAATCTCTCCAACACGCTCTATACGTTTTATTCCTCAAGTGTTTGAATGCGTTGGAATTTTTGCCCCCTAGCGCCTCATAAACTTTTTCACTTACTTTCAGTCTAATTGTTTTTGCTTGTGAGCTTGTGATATAAATATTTTCTTTCAGTTCAACAATTTCTGCTTCAAAACTTTCAACTTTTTGTTCTATTTGATCGACTCTTTCACTTGTCATAATAGAAAGTTTTAAATGTTCTCTTGCTTGTTGTTCTGGTGTCATGTAATAACCGTTTTTTCGAATTTTAGGAATAACCTCAATAGCTAACCAGTCTTGAAATTTCTCAGCAACTTCATTAGATGCCTTAAAAGCAAGTTTGTACACCATTGGCTCCGGGATTAAATCACCTTTGCCCACTTCTGGGCAAGAATCAGGAAGATATGAATTTACTCGTTCCCATCGAACATATTCTTTACCATTAACAATTCGAGAAATACCCAGACACTTTGCGACCTGTTCAACATCAAATAGAATTGTGTCACCTTCGACTTTTGCAGCAACTTCAAATAATTCATTTTTGAACACTTGTAATTGATTCATTATACAGCCTCCTCTTCTAATTCAAACAAATCGCCAATTTCACATTGTAAGTAGTTACATAATTTTTCTAGCGTTTCAAATTGAATCCCTTTTGCTGTTTCGTGGTACAAAGCCCTTATTGTATTTCTAGAAATTCCTGTTTCGCGAACAATATCAGACATCTTTAATTTCTTTTTCGCTAATATTACACGCAAATTATTCCGCACAAAATCACCTCTTTTTTTCTTTTTTAATCACTTTTTGTCCAATGGTCTGAACAAATTGTTATTTAAAATATAAAATACCATTTGTTAGATGTCAAGTTATTTTGTAAAAAAATATTGAAAAATGTTCAGACTACACTACAATAACTTATAAGAGGTGATAAAATGATTAAATGTAATCTTGCAGTGTTGTTGGCTGAACGGAATATGAAAATAAGTGAATTATCCAAACGCACAGGGATTTCACGTACAACTCTTACTGCACTAGCACAGAATCAAAGTAAAGGAATTCAATTCGATACGTTTGATACACTTTGTAATTATTTAAAAATTACTCCTAATGATCTTTTTATACAAGAAAGGTTTGAATACGATTTTTCTGTTACACAAATAAGTGAAGAGGAAATCGAGATTAGTGCTAGTACTATAAATGTTATTGTTCAGGCTGAAATTGTATATAAAAATAATCATTTTGAAAAACAGTTTCCTTGTGAAGTGACACTTTATCAAAATGGAATTGATATCGAAAAAATATCGATTGCTCCCCGATATCCAGATGAGATATTTGATGTACTAATATCTATTCCAGTTACTTTTAAAACATCGTTTGAAGAAGAGTTAGCCGAATGTATTAAAAGTGAAATAATCGTAAAATATAATTTAGAATATGAAGATATTGAAACTCATGTTTGGTAAACACTCTATTCTGTAAATACTTTTCAAAAAAGAGCCAGGAACCTACCCTAGCTCTTTTTATTTTTATCCTTCTCGGAATATTTTGTTATAATAGACTTCGTACAATAGAAACAGCTCACTCAAGGGTGGTCTGGCTCACTCCCCATAGAAAGGGGGTGAGGCTTATGACAGTATTCGAAGCATTATCTTTGATGATTGCATTCGGTGCGATTATCGCAATACTGTCACAAGACAAAAAGAAATAGACCTCCCTTGAGCCTAGCAACTTAAAGGAAGAGGTCTATTTCTCTCGACTATTTGAGCCGGCCACCTCATTGAGGGGCGACTATTGTACTGACTGTAGGTGTTAGCAGCGCCTACAGTCTTTTTTTATTTTATGCATTATCCTTTATTTAATCATAACACAATTATTAAATATTTAAAAATTATCTTCTTTTTCCTCTATTCCTTTTACCACTTCTCGCTTTACGTTCCATTTCTTTTTGTGATTTTTTATCACTCTCTATTTTCACTTCAATTGAAGCTATTACGAAAGCTTTATCTAACA
>JAAYHP010000580.1 GCA_012735355.1 Lysinibacillus sp.
CCTTTTGATTTAAGAAAAGGGCTGTCAGTTCCGCTACGGCTGTAATGTATATGACGTGAATGGTAGGCTTCCCCCTGCGATAGCGGGCATTATCTTGGGAAGGTAAATCATCAAATATTAAGGAAGCTGTATGCATATATTCTAACGATTTACATAATGGGATTAAGTCTCGTTCAAGAAGGCCATAAACCGTTTCTCCTAATAAGTAAGATAATGCTGGCCTTAACCGTTTACCCCCGCTCTCTAACCTATAATTAGCAGCTTCTATAATTCGGTCATCCAATCGCTCTTCATTTTTCTTTTCAATTGGAAGCCATTCATTCATGCGTTGCTGTACAACCTTCATCTTGTTGTAAAACCGTTCTTTTCCTTCATGCTCTCTTTTTAAATGGGCAATCATCTCGTCCCTCACTAATTTGTCAAAGAAATCAACATTTTGTGCTTTTTTCATAAGGGATTCAATAAAAGCATAATAGCTTGGTTGATTTTTCATAAAAACTTTCATAACATTTTTATATTGTTCTTTTCCTAATTTTCCTTGGAGCCTCTTTAACCCATTAATGGCTCTATTTAAAATCACTTCTCTAGTTTTTTCATCAGACTGATAAACATTGTGAATTAAATAATGGATCACTGCCCAATACAAATCAAAGGGGTTAATTAAATCGGAGCGTTTCTCGTGATACTTCCAGTAGTAGGTATAAGGTGTGACGGAGCCATTTTCTAAGTCGATAAATAAATCAGCTAAATCATCGGCAAGCTGATTATAAATACCGTGGAAAAAAATATGTTCTCCAAAATCTTTATTTAATTCATTAATGATGGAGCGAGCAATAAGCCGTGAAGAAGCGGATTTTAATATGACAGGAACAAACAATTCTTCATTCGAATAATGACTATTTGATAAATCTTTATTTCGATCTACTTCTTGCGCTTGGAAAAAAATAAAAGCTTGTTCGAAAAAATTATTTTCATTATTTTGCAATTGATGAATTTTAATATATTCAAAAGCTTCTTTTAATTCTTCATATATGAAAGTCATAAACGATTGCTTTTCTTCCGACCAACTCCCCATTTCTGGCACTTTTTGCGTTAAAAGGGCAGAACGAATCAATTTGGAATATTTCATTTTCTCTTCTTTATTTAAAAATTGGGAATCTAGTAAATCATCGATGAATGGATAAGTAATCCCGTAAGAGTAGCCTAGCCGGATAGCAACATCAAAATTTTTCGCCCGTTCTTCTTTCGAGACGCCTGCAACCATTAGTTCATTCACGTGAAGAATGACCCCTGCAATGACTTTAAGAAGTTTTCTTTGTACATGAATAGCATCAATTTCCTTAGGTAAATGCTTCGCAACTTGTTTCAATTTTTCAAAAAGCCAAATGACGGTCAATTCAATGCCTTCTTGCTTTCCTTTTTCGTAAATGGCGTCTTTACTGAAACTTGTAACAATTGATCCAATTTCGGAAGACCCGAGGAGTTGTTTTTTTAACTTTTCCGTTACTTCTTGAATTCTTTTTTCCATATCAGGTGAGTAGAGAGTTTTTCCTAAATCCCGAAGAAAAATATAAGATATGCTGCGCTCTAAATAGTCGTGTAATTTTCCTTCTTTTTCTAGTCGCTGTATATATGTTCGATAATTGTTAGCAGGTATATTTTTACTCCAAAGAGCTTGGAAAATCTTTGGACGGACGTGAAATGGTTTCCAAGCTTCAAAATCTTTCGTTAATCCCTTTATATATTCTTGTTTTTCAATATGCTTGAGCAATGTTTTTAAATACCTTTTCGCTTTTTCTTCTGCCTTTTTAAAACTGTTTTCAACATTTATCAATTTCACTTCCGTCATTCGCAACTCACCTTTATTATTTTTTCCGTTCGCATTATCGAGTTCACAGCCCAACTGTTTACCTGTAATCGTAAAAATTTCATACTTATTTTCATTGTATATTAATTTATGGTAATTAGAATGATGAACTGCTCATGAATATTTCTTTTTTACTTCTGGATTGGGAAGTAGATTGCGGTTTGAGGGATTGCAGGTGCAACTCTGAAAGAGCCTTGGAATTTCCTCCCCTATCTCTAACACTTCTATTTTTGATACACTAACATTAAATCCAATAGAAAAAGAAAGAAGGTTCATCTAATGAAAATAGAAAAAGTATCCATTATCGGTTTAGGTGCATTAGGCATTATGTATGCCCACCATTTATCGCAAAAACTATCGAAAACCCATTTACGAATCATTGCCGATGAACATCGCATTCAAAAATATAAAAAGAATGGCGTCTATTGTAACGGGGAACGATGTGATTTTCACTATGTCATACCGGAAGAAAAAGTAGAACCAGCCGATTTACTTATTTTCACCGTTAAATTTGATGGACTGCAAGAAGCTATTGAATCTGCCCGAGGCCACGTCGGGGAAAATACAATCATCATCTCCGCATTAAATGGCATCATTAGTGAGGTAATGATTGGAGAAGCTTACGGCTTCGATAAAGTGCTATACTGCGTTGCCCAAGGGATGGATGCAGTGAAAGTGGGCAATCAACTTACATACGATCATAAAGGAATACTCGTCTTTGGTGATAAAGAGCCAGGGATAATTAGCGAAAAAACAAAAGCATTAAGTGAATTTTTCTACGCAGTAGAACTTCCTCATCAAGTAGATACAGACATGACCCACCGCCTTTGGGGAAAATTTATGCTTAATGTGGGAGTAAACCAAACTGTCGCCGTTTATAAAACAAATTATGGAGGTATTTTAAGAGAAGGTGAAGCAAGAGAAACAATGATTGCAGCTATGCGGGAAGTCATTCAAATCTCTGAAAAAGAAGGAGTGCATTTATCGGAGAAGGACTTACAATATTGGCTCGATGTGTTAAGTACATTAAGTCATGAAGGTAAACCTTCCATGGCTCAAGATGTGGATGCAAAACGTCCAAGTGAAGTAGAACTCTTCTCTGGAACAGTGCTCAAACTCGGTAAAAAACACGGCATCGAAACGCCGGTAAACAAAATGCTATATGAAAAAATTAAAGAAATTGAAAGCGAATATGTGAAATAAAATCAAAAGACCTTGTAATTTAAGTCCATCTTTAATTACGAGGTCTTTTGATTTTTCCTCATTTTTTTTGGATGAATTCCTTTGCTAGTTACATCCTATAATCAGTCATATTTCGTTGGAGGGAAAAGTCGTGAAACTGTTTCAAGTAAGAAAGGGACAATTTGTTTACTATGAAAATGAATTGCACCGAGTGTATGCCGTAAAACCAATGTATAAACAATCCGTGCATCTTATTCGCTTACGGGACTTAAAGCAAGTGTTATGCAGTGCAAAGGAAGTGGAAAGATATCAACCGAAAGAAAAGGATAGTTTTATTTTTAATAAAAATTATTACACCTTAAGCAATCGAAAAGCAGAAGTAGGAGATTATATATTAATTACCAATCCTTCACCAGATTATTTAGATCACTATTCATTAAATGAAATTGAAGTGGTAGCCTCTGTTGAAAATAAAGGTGTCATTACTACCAACTCCAATGGTATTCGGCATCACGAATACAAGCTTATGATTCCAGGAAGAGATGAAGATAGTCACCCCATTGAATATAAAGACTTCCAACAAATCAAAGATGCGAAGGAAGCTTCTAATTCAACGCTTATAGAAGACTTATATCCCGAAATTGGAGATGTTTACAAAAAGAAAGATGGAGATTGTTCCTTTGAAACGATGGTTATTGCCATCATTGACGATGTTGCTTATTTAGGTGGTGGTTTGAAAGTGCCAATGAAAGAATTAATGGAACTTGCTAAATGGGAGTTTTTATATAACGTGATGGATAATGATTAATGGAGGTTAATCCATGGATGATTTAAAGAAAAATAGCATATTTCTTATTTCTTTTTCCCTAACGATTCTTTTTATATTATGGGGTGTATTTTTTACAAACCATTTGAAGTCAGTAACAAATATAGTTTATAACGGCTCCATAAAATATCTCGGATGGGTTTATGTAGTGACAACTTTTCTTTTTGTTGTTTTTTCAATTTATTTATTCTTTTCGAAGTTTGGACAAATACGGTTAGGACAATCAACAGATAAACCGGATTTTAGCACCCCTTCATGGCTTGCGATGCTTTTTAGCGCCGGCATGGGGATTGGGATTGTGTATTGGGCGGTAGCAGAACCGATTACCCATTATACAAACCCTCCTTACGGTACAGGATATACAGATGAAGCGGCGAACACTGCGATGCAATATACTTTTTTCCATTGGGGATTACATCCATGGGGAATTTACACTGTGATCGGACTAGCCCTTACCTTTTTCCAATACAATCGGAAAATGCCTGCATCGATTAGTTCTGTATTTTATCCTATTCTAAAGGATCGAATTTATGGACCTATTGGAAAAGCAATCGATATTTTAAGTGTCTTTGCAACAGTTTTTGGAATTGCCACTTCATTAGGATTAGGTGCATTACAAGTCACAGCTGGGATTCATTCTATATTTAATACACCGAATACATTGTTCATCCAATTAATTGTCATTGCTGTGGCAACCGTTGTTTTTATTATTTCAATTAATACCGGATTAGAAAAAGGTGTTAAAGTTTTATCGAATTCTGCTATGTATATATCCGTTCTTATCATCATCCTTCTATTAATACTGGGACCTACAGTTACGATTATTAAAGTTTTTTTAAATACTATTGGCCTTTATATTAACGACTTTGTTCATATGAGTTTGCGGCTTACACCTTTTGGCGAAGGGGAATGGATTGCCAATTGGACGATGTTTTATTGGGCATGGTGGATATCATGGGCACCTTTTGTCGGAATGTTTATTGCCCGTATTTCAAGAGGCAGAACAATTAAAGAGTTTATTATCGGAGTATTAATTTTCCCAACATTCGGCACTTGTTTGTGGATGTCTATCTTTGGAGGCAGTGCACTCGATCTCGTTATGAATTCAGGAGGAGATCAATTGGCAAAGTTTATTGCCGAAAATGCTTCCTTAGCGATTTTTATTTTATTTGAACACCTTCCCTACAGTGCTGTACTAAATATTATCGGTTTCGCTCTCGTTGCCATTTACTATGTGACTGTGGCCGATTCCTCTTCCTTTGTATTAGGTATGCTCAGTGAAGGTGGAACGTTAAATCCCTCCAATAAAATCAAAACGATTTGGGGGATTATTCAGTCAGCAGTAGCTGCTGTATTATTGTTAGCAGGCGGGCTTTCCGTCTTGCAAACCGTTGCTATCGTTGTTGCTTTTCCCTTTGCCATCATTATGATTATCATGTGTTATTCCTTAATTAAAGGATTGCAAAAGGAAATCGAGTTGCAACGAAAACGGCGAAAAGTTCAATAAAAAACACCATCTTGCAAACGTATGCATGGGTTAAAAAAGGGCTTGTCTGAAAAGAATAATTAGCATAAGAAAAAATGATCAGCCAATTTATTGATGGGTGATCATTTTTTACTTTCTGGACAAGCCCTTTTTTACATCAATTTAAAATTCTATCTGTCCGTTGCCTTCTGCTTCCCATTTCGCAACTTCTTCTCGCACGATTGGTGCCACTTCTTTCCCTAACAATTCGATGCACTTCATTACATCTTCATGAGGCATTGATCCAACTGGACAATGGAGCATAAAGCGAGTAATCCCAACATTCTTCCGTAAGAAAATAATTTTTTCAGCGACAGTTTTTACATCGCCACAATATAATGCACCTTCCAAGCTGCGAGCATAATCGAATGTAGCTTGAGTGTATGGACCCCAACCTCTTTCCCTTGCTAACACATTCATTGCATATTGAGTCGGAGGGAAAAATTTTTCTACCGCTTCTTCTGTCGTTTCTGCAACGAAACCGTGAGAATGAGACGCTACTTGCAATTTCGATAAATCATGCCCCGCTTCTTTCGCTGCTCTGTAATATAACTTCACGAGAGGAGCAAATTGCAATGGACTACCACCGATAATCGCAAGACATAACGGCAACCCTAACAGTCCCGCTCGAGCGACAGATTGAGGAGTTCCACCGCTTGCAATCCAAATCGGAATTTCCCGTTCCGGTCTCGGGTATACGCCGCGACCGTTAATGCTTGGACGATGTTTCCCTTCCCAAGTAATGATTTCATTTTTTTGTATTTGTAATAATAAATCTAACTTTTCTTCAAATAATTCATCGTAATCTTTTAAATCTTGACCAAATAGCGGAAAGGATTCGATAAATGAACCCCGGCCTGCCATAATTTCAGCACGACCATTGGAGACAGCATCTACCGTTGCGAAATCTTGAAACACTCTCACCGGATCATCCGAAGATAGAACCGTCACAGCACTTGTTAATTTAATATGTTTCGTTTTTGTTGCAGCAGCTGCGAGCAATACCGCTGGAGATGAACAAGCATAATCCTTTCGATGATGCTCTCCAACACCGTACACGTCAAGTCCTACCTTATCAGCTAACTCTATTTCTTCCACCACTTCTCGAAGGCGTTCGGCATGGCTTGTTACCTTTCCCGTTTTTACATCTGGCGTCGTTACAACGAACGTCGTTAACCCTATTTCCATATTTTCCCCTCCAACACCCATTTATCTCGAAATTGAAATGTTTTCTAAAATATCATACACAAATTGGATAATGATTATCAATCTTTCTGATTTTTTTGTATTCAAAAATTATAGGAATAGATTCAAACCATTTCGAGAAAAATAATAAAAAACAAACAAGGAATGACAGCTATGACAAAGGATAATAAATTATGTGAATGGATTATGTTATCTATTTTTAGTTTTACGATCGTTATTGCATCTTTCAATTTAATTTCGTTTGAATTACAAGTATACGACATCCAATTGTATCTCCTCTTTTTCCTAACTATGATCCTTATTTATAAACCTTTAAGAACAAAAATTTTCAGGCTTGTATTCTTTAGCATCGTAAAATCTATTTTCATCATTAAAAATGTTATTGGTCATAAGGAAAACGTTGAAAAAGAGTTAAATGAAATGAAAGAAATGAATGGATTAGAGTTTGATTATTTTTTAAGAGACCTTTTTGAAATGCATGGATATGTCGCTACTGTTACAACAGAAATAGAAAATCATCGCGCCAATTTAATTTTATGGAGAGGAACGAAAAAATATATTGTCCAAACAAAAAGTTTGACGAATCATGTTACTGTTCGAGATGTGCAATGGATCCTTGCGAATAAAAAAGAATATGGGGCCGATGAAGTTATTGTTGTGACAAATCACCACTTTTCAAGTTCAGCGAAAAAATTTGCAAAGCTCAATAATGTCACTTTAATTGATCACGATAAGTTAATTCATATGATAAACAATAGCGAAAGAAAGTTTATTTTCCAAACAGCTTTATCATTTATTATTCATAAATGAAGCTTGTCCATTCAATATTTTTCAATAAATTAAATAAGAGGTTGGGACATATAGCTAATTTAATTAAGAATCAGTGAAGAAGCATAGTAAAAAAATGATATGCAACGAAAATTGATTGGAGTGACGGGGCGACTCCAA
>JAAYHP010000581.1 GCA_012735355.1 Lysinibacillus sp.
AAATAACCGTCTCGTTCCAACATATACTCCCGTACTATCGACTGCATCTCGTCGAAAAAAGGATCCGTCGCAAAAAGGCGAGACTTTCGAGCTTCAGGAATAATATTTTGCATAGATTGAAACCGTTTATCGAAAAAGTGCTGAAAAAATTCAAAATCGACAGGAGAATCGTTCTTCTCTAAATGAATCCAAAATTTATTTAACACAGCCAGTTCCATAAATAAGCGGTACACCGGCTGCCATTCCCGTTCAAAGGGCATTTGTTTATTCAATTTTTCCAACGTATTGTCCGCAATATTTAAATAGAGGAAACTCGGTATATTTTCATTTGCTTCAAGATAAATCTTTAAAACTTCATCGACCATCCGCAACCAGTTTTCCGGTGTCCGCATGTTGGCAAGAGCTTGTAAATCAGCGCTCTTTTTCCTTCGCCAATTGCTCGCCCATTCCTGTACGGAATCAATATGTTGATATAAAGACAAAAGGACGCTTAACTTATGGCGACACCACCCTTTTTGCGGGCATGTACAAGTAATGTAGTTATCCCGAAAATTGATTGAAACTTCCGTTGAACGTACATCTTGTACAGTAGTGGTAAGTAAAGTAAAAACCGAAACGTATCGAAGGAATTTAACCGATTGATTTCTCACAGCAAATAAAGCTCTGCGTATCGTCTCTTCATCTTCCGTCACGGATGGATGAAGTTCCAGTTCAATGATTTTTAATTGATCTCGAATAAAATCTTCTTGTTCTTTCGCAAGTCTTGCAACTGATAACACCATCACATTCGCTCCTAAAAAAGTCTTTCCTTTCATTATAACGTGGGAAAATTTGAATGATAAGTCTTTAACTTGGAATACAATAAAATAATTCAGCTTAATTTAAATAAATATAAGATAAAATATTGTGATTTTTCAGAAAAATAATATAAAATAACGGTAAGATAATGTCACGCTAAAGGGTATCCCCACTACATTATTCCATTTATTTACTAAAGTTCAAATTTTTAAACATAATGTATTTTTAGCAAAGGAATGAACGCGGATGAAAAGTCTAGTTTTGGGGAAAATATGATTGCCAAGATAAAATGATCAGCTATATGCCCTTAACAACGAGCAAAAGAAAAATGGGGAATATAAAGAAAGAATCATTCGTAAGATATAATAGACGTCCATTTTTCTTTCCTTGTAATAGTGAATTCGGCTGACTTAATCCAAAATAATGGGTTTATTTAAACTTCTCATGGAAAAGATGTATAGAAGTGAATAAGCCCAATGCCACAAAAAAGGAGGGATTTGCATGATTCAAGTCCAATATATGAAACCCTTTTACACAAAAGTCTCAGGTTCAACGCTACGATTAGTGTTTGCCTATCAATACTTCTCCATTACGAAAGATAACGAACTGTTCCACTTTGTGCCGATTGAAGGCAAGGAAATCATGGTCAATTTAAAAACGATGCAAATTGAAAACCTGTCAGAAATTTTCGTTTTCCAGCGTGGAAACCGCTTTCTTCGCTTGCCACTTTATCAACTTCTATTGATTTCCAACGTCCATGAGCATTTGGCGCCCATTTTAGAAGAAGCATCCAATCAGGCGGAAACCATCAATCTCGTCCCACAAGAAGAAAATGCGGAAATCAAAAGCATCATTCAAGCATTAGAAAATCAAAACTTAGAACGATTAATCGATGAAGCCCTTGCTAATCGCGATGAACAGCTGTTTTATGAACTGGCCGAACGAAAGAGACAAATGAATGAATAATTAAGTCAATTTATACAACCTCTGAATAATTAAGGTTGAAGTCAACATATAACGCAAAGGCAGTTGTGAAAAAATTAACCGCATATTTCGCTAACACTAATAAATAGTCAACATATACCGCAAATGACATTTGTGAAAAGTTAACGTTGTTTTACATCTGCAGTAGTTGTAATATATACGCCTAAGTTTTGTTCTAACGGAGGAAATAAAGTGAACAGCGAACTTTAACAAAGCACCTCGATAATATTGTAAAATCGCAGGTGCTTTAATTTTCCCCTTATTGTGGAAGGGGGAGATGAAGAATGTTAAGTACCCGAGTTGTTGTGTTATCTGCTAATGTGTGTGAGTTAAGTGTGCCCGGTGTCTATCTGCCCGAAAGAAGTGGTTTAAGTGGCCGAGTTGAGAGTTTATGCTCCCGAAAGTAGCAGCTAAACGCCCGAATAGTGTGTCTATGTTCCCGAAAGCAGTAGCTAAACGCCCGAATAGTGTGACTATGCGCCCGAAAGAAGTAGCTAAACGCCCGAATAGTGTGACTATGCGCCAAAAAGAAGTAACTAAGTGCCCGAATAGGGGAGTTATCCGCCCAAAAGAAGTAGCAAAGCGCCACAAACAACAAAAAATACAAAAAAAAAAAAGCCTATCACTAGGCGAGAATACTATGAAATGAAAAAATAAATTAAACCGACGGCAATTCCTGAACCAACAATTCCAAATAACCAATCTCCTAAAGTTAAAGATGCTTTAAAATCTTTCATTATCATCTCCTCCTTTAAAACCCAGTATGTCCTAAAAATGAAACTACTAAACATATAATTTCAACTAATCTATTCACAATATCCTAAAAAATACAATCCTTTATAAAAAAATGAAAAATTCAGACGATAAATCATAAAAGATAGAACTCGAAATCGTTCAACCTAGAATTTCAACTAATTTTCTACCGGGAACCATCCAAGCAACTTGCAAAGGAGGGAAATCAAAATGCTCGGCCAATGGTATTCCACAGGTTTAGGAATCTTAAGCAATCTCAATAAAAACTGGATGAACGCAAACAAAGCCCTACTTAGAATCTCTTCTGGCTATCGCATCAACAGCGCGGCAGACGATGCAGCAGGCCTCGCTATCTCAGAAAAAATGCGAGCCCAAATCCGCGGGCTGAACATGGCCGCCAAAAACATCCAAGACGGCATCTCCCTCGTCCAAACGGCAGAAGGAGCCCTAAACGAAACTCATGCCATCATTCAACGGATGCGGGAACTTGCGGTTCAAGCAGCGAGTGACACATTAACAGATTACGACCGAAGCTTAATTGAAGTTGAATTCAAAGAACTTAAAGAAGAGATTACAAGAATTTCTAGAGATACAGAATTTAACACCCGCACTCTCCTAAATGGCGACTACGAATCCAACTCACTTAAAATTCAAGCAGGCGCTAATGCAGGACTATATATAGAAATCTATATCGGTGGGGTTTCTAGCGCACAACTAGGCCTTAACGGCATCGACATCACAACCCGGGAGAACGCAGAAAATGCAATCGGTGCTTTAGACAACGCCCTCGAAAAAGTTTCTCGGGAACGCTCTCGGCTTGGTGCGTACCAAAATCGTATGGAGCATGCCTACAACAACGTCGTGAACACGGCAGAAAACTTAACAGCAGCTGAATCTCGAATTCGCGATGCCGATATCGCGAAAGAAATGATGAATTATACAAAAGCCATGATTCTTGCTCAAGCTGCCCAATATGTACTCTCCCTCCATTTGCAACAAGCCCAATCCATCTTGATCCTTTTAAACGGAGGCAAAAAACAAAAATAACCCACGGATACACAATTACGTCCGTGGGTTTATACTTTTTTACATCCATATAATAGACGCCAGCAAAGAATGGATAATTTTCTGCTTGCTGTTCAAAATACTTTATTAATTTTACTTCATATAAACTTGCTTCAATTAGCTTTTGAATTTCATTGTTACATTCGCTTTCAGCTGAAACGGGTTTACTTACGGAAAATGAAAAAAGCAATACGAAAATGAATAATAATTTGATCAATTTTTGCATAATAATCTCTCCTACGATGTTAGTTCAATTGCTTTAATAAAATAAATTGTAAAATAATAAAATTATGGCTACAATTACTATTTTCAAAAAATTTATTTATTAAAATATATCTTAGCTACATACAAGGAAAATCAATTTTACAATTCGTTCACAAACCCTAGTGAAAATTGAAATTAACTTAATGAAATCAATTCACACTTTCCCTTGAAAGTTGTATACTTAATTTCGCGGGTAAAACTTCAACTGAGAAGAAACTTGAAGTGAAAAACATCGTCTTTACTAGAGATGAAACAATTCACCGCACAACATACAATGCTCAAATAACAACACACAACTCACTAGTCTTAGGATCAAACAAAATCTAAACTATGTATAAATCAATCAAACATTAACATTCTAAACAAAACGAGTCGGAACCGCTTAAAAAACTAGCGCGAACATTCACTAGTTAAAATATATCTACTCGTTCTTGTAACTCGAAAGGAAGTAAAGATTAATATGAACAAAACAATTTGTGTAATTGGATTAGGATACATCGGACTACCAACAGCAGTTACATTTGCCAATCACGGCGTAAAAGTACACGGAGTAGACATCAACCCAGACGCAGTACGAAGCATTCAAGAAAAGCAACTACATATTGAAGAACCAGGTCTCCAAGAACGACTTAACAAAGCAGTTGATGAAGGTTTTCTTACTGCAGCTACAACACCTATAGAAGCAGACGTATTCATCGTTGCAGTACCTTCACCAATTTATGAAGATAAAACAGCTAACTTAGAATACGTAAGAGAAGCGACAGCAGCGATCGTCCCTTACTTAAAACCAGGAAACCTTGTTATTCTAGAATCTACTGTGCCACCAAAAACAGTGGAACGTGTTATGATTCCAGAACTAATTAAATCCGGTCTTGACATTGGCACAGAATTATTTGTATCTCACTCACCAGAACGAGTTATTCCAGGACGCATTTTCGAAGAACTCATCAACAACGGACGCATCATCGGTGGAATCAATAAACAATCTGCGGAACTTACGAAAGAAGTATATGAAGTATTCGTAAAAGGACCAATCCACTTAACAGATGCAACGACGGCTGAACTTGTAAAAATCATGGAAAACACATACCGTGATATAAACATTGCATTCGCAAACGAACTAGCAAAAATGGCTGAAATTCTTGATGTAAACATTTGGGAAGCGATTCATTACGCAAACTTCCACCCACGAGTGAACATTCACTTCCCAGGACCAGGTGTTGGAGGACACTGTATCGCTATCGACCCATGGTTCTTAGTAGAACTCGGTGGAGATAAAGCGCCAATGATTCACCTTGCTCGCAACATTAACGCCAGCATGCCAGGCTACACAGCACAACAAACGCAACGCATTTTAAACGAAAATAAAATCGCTGGCGGAAAAGTAGCGGTACTTGGCCTTGCTTTCAAAGGAAATGTTGATGACATGCGAGAAAGTCCATCTGTAGAAGTAATTTACGAACTACACAAATTAGGGCTTGAAGTAACATCTTTCGACCCGCACATTAAAGAAAATAAACATCCAACGCAAACGCAAAGCTTTGAAGAAGCAGTAAACGACGCGGACATCATTCTTGTTCTTACAGATCATAAAGAATTTAAAGAATATAATCCGCTTTCCATCACACCAAACAATAAAATCGTATTCGATACGAAAAACTGCTTAAATCGCAAAGCTTGGGAAGAAGCGGGATACCAATTCCACTTGCTAGGCGATTCAAAAAATAAATAATATCGCCTCGAAGGGAATCACGCTTGCCACAGCTTTGAAATAAAAACAATCAAACTTTAAGAGGTTGGGACAAAAGTAAAAACTCATCATTTTCTCTTAAAAGAAAATGATGAGTTTTTGATATTAAACTGAAAATTGATTTCCGTTCCGGGGACGCTTTCCACGGGCCCGACTCGAGCCTCCT
>JAAYHP010000582.1 GCA_012735355.1 Lysinibacillus sp.
CAAAGATAAGAAAACCGATTAAACGTCTCTGGATTTCATCGGTGACAGACAAAGCGATAAAAGAAGGATTTAAAAATTTAAAACCAGGGAAAATGTACGAAAATCTATACGCATCAGCTGTGGCACGTTCTGAAGCGGATTGGTATATCGGACTAAATGCAACCCGAGCCCTCACAACGAAATTTAATGCCCAATTAAACTGTGGCCGCGTTCAAACACCTACTGTAGCCATTATTGCTGCTAGGGAAGAGGAAATAAAAAACTTCCAACCGCAAGACTACTACGGCATAGAAGCGAAAACGGAGAAGTTGAAACTTACGTGGCAAGACAAATCTGGAAATACTCGTAGTTTCAATAAAGAAAAAGTAGATTCGATCGCAAAAATAATCCGCGACGAGCAAGCAATTATTATGGAAGTAGAGAAAAAACGGAAAAAATCTTTTGCTCCTGGACTTTACGACTTAACGGAATTACAAAGAGATGCGAATAAAATTTTCGGTTTTTCCGCAAAAGAAACGTTAAACATTATGCAAAAGTTGTATGAGCACTATAAAGTATTGACTTACCCGAGAACCGACTCCCGCTATCTTTCATCGGATATCGTAGCAACCATTCCGGAGAGACTAAAAGCCTGTGGAATCGGTGAATATAAACAACTGGCGAGTGAAATATTGAAAAAGCCAATTAAAGCAAATAAATCTTTCATTGATGATAGAAAAGTGAGCGATCACCATGCGATTATTCCGACAGAACAATTCGTCAACCTATCATCCTTTTCAGATAAAGAACGAAAAATTTACGATCTCGTCGTGAAACGATTTTTAGCAGTGCTTCTTCCCCCATCAGAGTACGAGCAGCTAACGGTTCATGCAAAAATTGGAGAAGAGAAATTTATTGCTAAAGGAAAGACGATACTTACGGCTGGATGGAAAAAAATATTCGAAAATCCGTACGATGAAGAGGATAATCAGGAAGAGATTAAGGAACAAGTTTTACCTCCTATCAATAAAGGGGATTCGTTAAAAGTAACGAACATCGAGTTAACCCAAGGGAAAACGAAACCCCCAGCTCGCTTTACTGAAGCGACACTACTTTCCGCCATGGAAAACCCGACAAAATATTTGGAAACGAACAATAAAAAGTTGGCGGAAACATTGAAGTCAACAGGCGGACTTGGAACGGTTGCTACAAGAGCAGATATTATTGAAAAATTGTTCAATAGTTTTCTAATTGAAAAACGGGGTGGTAAGGAAATTTATTTAACTTCTAAAGGTCGACAGCTGTTAGATTTAGTACCTGAAGAGTTAAAATCACCAGCCTTAACTGCCGAGTGGGAAATGAAGTTGGAGCAAATCGCCAAGGGTAAAATGAAAAAGGAAAACTTCATTCAAGAAATGAAACATTATACGAAAGAAATTGTTGCTGAAATAAAATCGAGCGATAAAAAATATAAGCATGAAAATATTTCTACGAAGACGTGCCCTGAATGTGGTAAACCGATGCTTGAAGTGAATGGAAAAAAAGGAAAGATGCTTGTCTGCCAAGATCGAGAATGCGGCTACCGTAAAAACGTTTCTCGTACGACGAACGCAAGATGTCCAAACTGTCATAAACGAATGGAATTGGTAGGAGAAGGGGAAACTCAACTGTTCACATGTCAGTGTGGATTCCGAGAAAAACTTTCTACATTCCAAGAGAGAAAGAAAAAACAAACGAGCGGAAAAGTAGATAAACGCACAATGCAAAAATACTTAAAGAAAGAAAAGGATGAAGAACCGATTAACAACGCCCTCGCCGAAGCGCTAAAAAAATTAAAACTAGATTAAATTAATTCAGAGGTTGGGACATATAGCTAATATAATTAAGAATCAGTGAAGAAGCATAGTAAAAAAATGATATGCAACGAAAATTGATTGGAGTGACGGGGCGACTCCAACGGGAACAGCCCGAAACTCGAGACCCCGCAGGAGCGAGGAACGAGCTC
>JAAYHP010000583.1 GCA_012735355.1 Lysinibacillus sp.
AGTCTATACAGCTCGGATATGAAAAGGAAGCCCTCGAAGCTTACGATGAGTGGATGAATTTTTTAAATAGCTATGAAATCTAAATTACTTATTAGGGGGAGAAACAGTGGCAATTAGAAATTTGCTAACGAAAAATCGTAAAAAAAGTAAAGGTGTCATCGTAAATAAAAAATCTGAAAGCTCTTTTCCAGCAGATTTAATGACGAAATGCCCTTTCTGTCGAAAAATATTTTTGACAAAAGAAGTAGAAACGAATTTAAAAGTATGCCCGAATTGTGACCATCATTTTAAAATGACTGCATGGGAACGAATAGATTCCTTTATCGACGTCGATACATTTACTCCTTTTGAAGAAAACTTACGTTCAACGAATCCATTAAACTTCCCATCTTATGTGGAAAAAGCGGAATCAGATATGGAAAAAACAGGGCTGAATGAAGCGGTGCTAACAGGTAGTGGAACGTTAAAGGGAGAACAAGTTGTCGTCGCTGTTATGGATTCCCACTTCCGCATGGGTTCCATGGGTTCTGTCGTTGGAGAAAAAATTACGCGCGCGATTGAAAAAGCGACTGAGCTAGAAGTACCGTTTATTATCTTTACGGCTAGTGGTGGTGCCAGAATGCAAGAAGGTGTGCTGTCGCTTATGCAAATGGCAAAAACGAGCGTTGCATTAAAACGCCATAGCGATAATGGATTGCTTTTCATTTCTATCATGACAGACCCAACAACTGGCGGTGTTTCTGCTAGCTTTGCATCCCTAGGAGATATCAATATTGCTGAACCGAAAGCGCTCATTGGCTTTGCTGGAAGAAGGGTTATTGAACAAACGGTGAGAGAAAAGCTGCCGGATGATTTCCAAACAGCTGAATTTTTATTAGCTCATGGACAGTTAGATGCCATTTTCCACCGTCATGAAATGCGCGATAAAGTGGCGACAATTGTGAAGTTGCACCGTAAAGGAGGAGTATCCCATGTCTAAACCGATGTCATTCGAAGAGCCGATTATTAAACTAAAAGAAAAAATACAAGAGTTAAAGGAACTGGCATCGACTGCTGATGTCGATATGTCCGATGAAATAGAAACGTTGGAAGAAAGATTACGACAACTTGAAATTAAAATTTATTCCAATATGGAGCCGTGGAACAGGGTTCAAGTGGCGAGACACCCAGAGCGACCAACAACTCTTGATTATATAAATGAAATTTTTACAGATTTTATTGAACTTCATGGGGATCGTTATTTTAGTGATGACGAAGCCATTGTCGGAGGCATCGCCTTTTTTGATGGGCAACCAATTACCGTGATTGGTCATCAACGAGGAAAAGCGACGAAGGAAAACATTCGACGTAACTTTGGGATGTCCCATCCAGAAGGTTACCGAAAGGCTTTACGCTTAATGAAACAAGCGGAAAAGTTTAACCGTCCAATCATTTGTTTTATCGATACGAAAGGTGCTTATCCTGGAAAAGCAGCTGAGGAACGGGGACAAAGTGAAGCGATTGCGAAAAACTTGTTTGAAATGGCAGGTTTAACTGTTCCTGTGATTAGCGTTGTCATCGGTGAAGGGGGAAGCGGTGGAGCATTAGCTTTAGGTGTAACTAATCGCATTTATATGCTGGAAAACTCCACATATTCTGTTATTTCTCCAGAGGGTGCGGCTTCAATTTTATGGAAGGATGCTGGGCTTGCGAAACAAGCAGCGGAGGCAATGAAAATTACAGCACAAGATTTAAAAGGCATGCAAATCATTGACGAAATTATTCCTGAAGTGCCGGGTGGAGCTCATCGTGATCCGAAAAAACAAGCTCAAATTTAAAAGGAGCATTTGAAAAAAGGGCTCGATAGTTTAACTGCATTGTCTAAGGAAGAAATTATTCAAGATCGTTACGATAAATTCCGTAAAATCGGAGAATTTATTGAATTGGACCTTCAATAAATATTGAAAATAGTTTTTCCTTTTTTCCAAAGGTGGCAAAATCCTATAATGTGGATTTTGTCATTTTCATTTACATATTTATTTTTTTAGTTCAATGTAAAAGTCTTGTGAGAAATTGAAGTTTCTACTTTCAATGGAAAAATTTTATGTTATTGTTTTAAGTATGAGAACATGATTGGAGGAGAAGAACGATGAAAAGAATTGGTGTTTTAACTAGTGGTGGGGATGCACCTGGAATGAATGCAGCGATTCGTGCAGTCGTTCGTAAGGCAAATTATCATGGTGTTGAAGTGTATGGAATATACCATGGTTACGAAGGATTTATAAAAGGTAAAATGGAATTATTAGACCTTGGATCTGTTGGCGGGATTATACAGCGAGGGGGAACGAAACTCTTTTCTTCTCGTTGTCCTGAATTTACAGAAGAAAAATACCGTCTACAAGGAATTGACATTATGAAAAATGCCGGGATTGAAGGTCTTGTCGTTATCGGTGGTGACGGTTCCTTCCGCGGTGCTTACGATTTAACCCAAATGGGATTCCCTTGTATCGGTGTTCCAGGAACTATCGATAACGACATTGCTGGAACAGAATTTACAATCGGTTTTGATACGGCGCTTAATACTGTCGTGCATGCTATCGATAAAATTCGCGATACCGCAACAAGCCATGAAAATTCCTTTATCATTGAAGTAATGGGTAGAGATGCAGGAGACCTTGCTCTTTGGGCAGGGCTTGCTGCTGGTGCAGAATCGGTCATCATTCCTGAAGAAAATTATGATTTAGATGACATCATTTCTCGCATGAAGCGCGGTGAAGCTCGAAATAAAAAGCATAGCATTATTATCGTAGCCGAAGGGGTTATGCCAGCTTCGGAATTGGCTAAACTATTAAAGGAAAAGGCGGGGATCGAAACGAGAATTACTGTGTTAGGACATATTCAGCGGGGTGGATCTCCAACAGCCTTTGATCGAGTTTTAGCTGGTCGACTGGGAGCAAGAGCGGTAGAATTGTTGTTAGAAGGGAAAGCTGGTCGTGCTGTCGGTATAAAAAATCATGAAGTATATGATTATGATTTACAGGAGATTTTTACATTGAAACATAAAGCAGATACGAGTTTATACACTTTATCAAAAGAGCTTTCAATTTAAATTTTGAAAATGGAGAGAATGGATATGAGAAAAACAAAAATTGTATGTACAATTGGACCTGCAAGTGAATCTCCTGAAGTTCTTGAGGAACTAATGATTGCTGGAATGAATGTAGCGAGATTAAATTTTTCCCACGGTACTCATGAAGAACATGCCATTCGCATCGCCACTATTCGTGATGTAGCAAATAAATTAAATAAAAATATTGGTATTTTACTCGATACGAAAGGTCCAGAAATACGTACTCACTCAATGCAAAATGGTGAGGTACACTTAAAAAGTGGACAAGTGATCGATATTTCCATGAAGGAAGTTTTAGGAGATGAAACTTGTTTCTCTGTTACGTATGATCGATTAGTTTATGATGTGAAACAAAATGATATCATTTTGTTAGACGATGGCTTAATCGAATTGCGTGTTTTAGCAACGGATACGGAGAAAGGTTTAATCCATACAATTGTTGAAAATGCTGGAATATTGAAAGATAAAAAAGGAGTTAACGTTCCGGGTGTATCCGTAAAGCTGCCAGGTATTACTGATAAAGATGCACAAGATATATTATTTGGTATAGAGCAAGGAGTAGATTTTATTGCTGCCTCCTTTGTTCGTACGGCAAAAGATGTGTTAGAAATTCGAGAATTACTAGAACAAAATGGTGGGGGACATATTCAAATCATCCCAAAAATTGAAAACCGAGAAGGCGTGGAAAACATCGATGAAATTATCGAAGTATCCGACGGATTAATGGTAGCTCGGGGTGATTTAGGAGTAGAAATTCCAGCGGAAGAAGTTCCACTCGTTCAAAAAACGTTAATAAAAAAATGCAATTTAGTTGGAAAACCGGTCATCACTGCAACGCAAATGCTGGACTCTATGCAAAGAAATCCTCGTCCAACCCGGGCAGAAGCAAGCGACGTGGCCAATGCAATTATCGATGGTACCGATGCGATTATGCTTTCCGGTGAAACCGCTGCAGGAATGTATCCTGTGGAATCGGTGAAAACAATGAATAAAATTGCAATGTTTACGGAAAATTCATTGGATTACCGTTCCATTGTTCAAACTCGAAGCAGGGAAAAGGGAACGACGATGACAGAAGCTCTTTCCCAAGCGGTGGCTTATACTTCCATTAATTTAGGGGTGAAGGCAGTTCTTGCTCCTACTGCAAGTGGAACAACGGCAAAAATGATTGCGAAATACCGCCCAGGGGTGCCTATCGTTGCCGTTACAGATTCCCGTTCAACGGCTCAAAAATTAACCCTTGTTTGGGGTGTGATACCGATTGTTACCCATAAAGTAACGTCAACGGATGAGATTTTAGAGTTGTCTGTTGATGAATCGTTGAAATATGGGTATGTCAATCATGGGGATGTCGTGATTATTACAGCAGGAGTGCCGGTAGGTGAATCCGGTACGACAAACTTAATGAAGGTTCATGTAATTGGAGATTTATTAGCCCGTGGACAAGGTGTCGGAAAACAATCCGTCGTTGGAAAAGCAATTGTAGTAAAAAATGCGGAAGAAGCTTTTGCTTATAATACGGAAGGTTGTATTCTTGTGACGGTAGGTACCGATCGAGAAATGATGCCGATTATTGAAAATTGCGCAGGTATTATTACGGAAGAAGGCGGTTTAACGAGCCATGCCGCTGTTGTTGGTTTAAGTTTAGGTATCCCTGTTATTGTAGGTGTAAACGAAGCAACGACTTTGATTCGCCATGGTCAAGAAATTACGATGGATGCGGAAACCGGCGTTATTTATAAAGGACATGCCAGCGTGCTATAATTTAAATATATAACTTTGAAAAAGCTGCTACTATTAAAAGTGCAGCTTTTCTTTTCGAATGTGTAGACTTGAGAACAACTCCAATTGCCTGAAATTTTATGTTATATAAAAACTCCCCGTTATTTAATGAAACTTTTTATCTATATTTTCGTATAGAAATATATTAGGAAACTCACTTTAATGGAGGGTAT
>JAAYHP010000062.1 GCA_012735355.1 Lysinibacillus sp.
CTTTTAAGAGAAAATGATGAGTTTTTACTTTTGTCCAAACCTCTTATTTGTGTCTCACGAATGCAACAAAATCGAAAAGCACCATTAAGGCAATTTGCTAAAATAGCTTCAACACCTATAAAAATGAAAACTCTGTTAATGCAAAGATAATTTGTTTTCTAACCAATTGATTTTTGTTATACTAGTTTGGATAAAGTGGAACAATGTTTAGTGAAGCTATGCTGAATCAACATATCCTCTAGTCCGTACTTGTGTCAATTGACGATTGGTCAATCGACGCTAAACGTAATAAATTTAGACTTAATAGAAGTTAGGAGCGAACTACATGAGCAAAGTATATGTATTTGATCACCCATTAATCCAACATAAGTTAACGTATATTCGCGACAAAAACACAGGAACTAAAGAATTTCGTGAACTTGTAGACGAAGTTGCAACATTAATGGCTTTTGAAATTACTCGCGATTTACCAACGGAAGAAATTGAAGTTGAAACGCCTATTACAAAAGCAAAAACAAAAGTACTTTCAGGAAAGAAAATTGCTTTAGTTCCAATTTTACGTGCTGGAATTGGTATGGTAGATGGCGTTTTAAAACTGATTCCTGCTGCGAAAGTGGGACACATCGGTTTATATCGTGACCCTGAAACATTAAAACCTGTTGAATACTATGTAAAATTACCAGCTGATATTAATGAACGTGAATTTATCGTAGTAGACCCGATGCTTGCAACAGGTGGATCAGCTGTTGAAGCAATTAACGCATTGAAAAAACGCGGAGCAACTCACATTAAATTCATGTGCTTAATCGCAGCGCCTGAAGGAGTAAAAGTACTGCAAGATGCACATCCAGATGTAGATATTTATATCGCAGCTTTAGATGAAAAATTAAACGAACAAGGTTATATCGTTCCAGGTTTAGGAGATGCCGGCGACCGCTTATTCGGCACGAAATAAAAAAGAAGCGTCCTTCAAAATGAAGGGCGTTTTCCCATGCAATAAAATAGAAGGGAGTAACATCCATTGACAAACAAATTGAAAGTCATGACCATCTTCGGTACAAGACCAGAGGCAATCAAAATGGCACCTCTTGTACTTGAACTGGAAAAAAATCAAGACAAAATTGAATCTATTGTCACTGTTACAGCACAGCATCGCCAAATGCTAGACCAGGTGTTGGAAACATTTAATATTACCCCAGATTACGATTTAAACATTATGAAAGATCGGCAAACATTAATCGATGTTACGGTTAATGCTCTTCAAGGACTCGACCAAGTAATGAAAGAAGCAAAACCGGACATTGTTTTAGTGCATGGTGATACATCAACGACATTTGTTGGTAGCCTTGCTGCCTTCTATAATCAAATTGCAATTGGACATGTAGAAGCAGGGCTTAGAACTGGAAATAAATATTCACCATATCCAGAAGAAATGAATCGACATTTAACTGGAGTGATGGCCGATTTGCACTTTGCCCCTACTGAACAATCAAAACAAAATCTGCTCAAAGAAAATAAAAATCCCGAAACAATTTACGTAACAGGAAATACAGCAATCGACGCACTAAAAACAACTGTTAAAGAACAGTACACTCATCCCGTCTTAGAAAAAATAGGAAACGACCGAATGATTTTGTTAACAGCACACCGTCGTGAAAATTTAGGTGAGCCGATGCGACATATGTTCCGTGCTATTAAACGTCTACTACAAGAGCATGAAGATGCGCAAGTGGTTTACCCAGTCCATATGAATCCAGCAGTAAGAGAAATAGCAAACGACATTTTAGGTAATGATCCAAGAATTCATTTAATTGAACCGTTAGAAGTGTTTGATTTCCATAACTTTGTGGCCCGTTCATATATGATTTTAACCGATTCTGGAGGTGTTCAAGAAGAAGCACCTTCCCTTGGTAAACCGGTACTCGTTCTTCGAGATACGACAGAACGGCCTGAAGGTATTGAGGCAGGAACATTGAAATTAGCAGGAACGAATGAAGAAACTATTTATAACTTAGCAAAAGAACTTTTAGAAAATAAAGATGCTTATGATCGAATGGCAAAGGCGTCAAATCCGTATGGTGATGGTTATGCATCTAGAAGGATTGTCGATGTGTTATTAAGTCATTTTGAAGGGGAAAAATAGAAATAAAAGATGCAATTTACTTTTGTGAAAAAGTGGTTTGTTAGAAAATTATGTATCTTAATATAATAACAAATGTAACAAAAGGATATAACAGTTTTTTAAAACTAATTTTGTCAACATTTTGACAAAATAGTTTTCATGTGAAGAATTTCATTTAAACTAATTGACATCAAAAATTCCCTATTGTATGCTTACAAAGTGTATGAATATAAAGGGTATTCTATCACGAGAATATATTTCAGCCCTTGTAATATCAAGTTTCTACTAGTCTGACAGTGGGAACAAAAAAGAAATTTGCAACGTATGGAATTTTCTGAATTCAAGAGGATTTCTAGGGGAAAATACATAAAGGTAAAATTTTTTGCCTAAAACAGAATAATTACCTATTTAAATAGGAATTTTGTAATTAGATAATGTAACCACTTGATTCTATACTCTTGATTTCACCCAAAGGTACGGCATTGATTTTTTATGATTGAAAAAAGATTCAGGAGAAAATACCGATGTTAGATTTGCACCGAATTTACGCAAAGCAGAAGAAAGGTTTATTTTTTTTGCTTGCCGCATGTCTTTTAGGTTGGTTTTTTACACCCTACCCAACAATATTTTCTGGGATAGGGTTAGGTGCATGCTTCGGGACGTATAATTTTTGGATCTTAATTCGCCGAATGGAAAAGTTTGACCGTTCCTATCACGAGGGTAAAAGAGTAGTATCTCTTGGTTCAGGTCTGCGCTTTGCTTCTGCAGTCGCAGCAATTCTTTTACCAATCGCGTTGCCACAATACTTCAATGTTATTAGCGCTATTGTAGGGCTAATGATACCTTATGTATTCCTCTTCATTGAGGCCTTGTTTAGTTTAGTTAAAGCTAGAAAATAGGTGCATTTGAAAGTGAGGTGAGTGCAAGAAATGGAACACGGAGCACCAACATGGACATTAGAATTGGGGAGTATTCCAATCACCTTCAATTTGTCAACAGTTTTAATGTTATTAATAACAGCGACAATCGTATTTTTAATTGCGTTCATCTCAACAAGAAACTTAAAGTTGAAGCCAACGGGTATGCAAAACTTTATGGAATGGGTAATGGACTTTGTGAAAGGTATAATTAAAAGCAATATGGACTGGAAAACAGGTGGTAGATTCCATGTTCTAGGAATTACACTGATCATGTTTATAGCAGTAGCTAACCTTTTAGGTCTACCATTCTCGGGGATTTACATCTACGGTGATTTATGGTGGAAGTCACCTACAGCAGACCCTGTTGTGACATTAACTTTAGCATCTATGGTAACTGTCCTCGCGACATATTATGGGATTAAATTACGCGGTACAGGACATTATGTAAAGACATTCTTCCAACCAATGTCGTTCTTATTCCCATTAAAACTTATTGAAGAGTTTGCAAACACATTAACACTTGGTTTGCGTCTTTACTGTAACATCTATGCGGGGGAAATTCTATTAGGATTACTCGCAGTGCTTGCTGGAGGAAGTGTACTTGGCTTCGTTGGAGCAATTATTCCAACAATGGCATGGTTAGCCTTCTCCATCTTTATCGGCTTTATCCAAGCCTTTATCTTTACTATGTTAACAATGGTTTATTTATCACACAAAGTTAGTGATGACCATTAATAATAAAGTCATAGTGTAATCAACATTATGAAATTTTAAAAATTAAAATTAAAAACAATTCCAAGGAGGAAATTTTCAATGGGTGTTTTAGCAGCAGCAATCGCAATAGGTTTAGCAGCACTTGGTGCAGGTATTGGTAACGGTTTAATCGTATCTCGTACAGTAGAAGGTATCGCGCGTCAACCAGAGGCTCGTGGTGTTCTTCAAACTACAATGTTCATCGGGGTAGCGTTAGTTGAAGCCGTGCCGATCATCGCTGTAGTAGTTGCGTTTATCGTAATGAACCGATAATTGGTTCGATGTGGCGAAGGGTGATTTTTATAATGAAACTTCGCCATTCCTTTTATTTTGAAAAGGTTTAAGTTATTTGTTTTTTTATAAAAATGAATTGTAGAATACTTTCTCTTTGAAATATGAATTTGAATATAATCGGCTCTCTTCGTAACAAGTGAACTGTAGGAGAGCGTTATGAAAAATGAATTTTAGCTCTTGAAGGGAGTGAAACAATCGTGAATTTTGATTACTTAGTTTTAGGTGCTGGGCTAAATAGTGAATTCGTCAACTTAGGAGACGTTCTAGCAACGTTAGTTATCTTCATTATTTTAATGCTTCTTTTAAAGAAATTCGCTTGGGGTCCTTTAATGGGCATCATGCAACAACGTGAAGAGTTAGTTGCAAGCGAAATCGATGCAGCAGAGACTGCTCGCAAAGAAGCAGCTCAAGCTTTAGAAGAACAAAAGGCTCTATTAAAAGAAGCTCGCACTGAAGCACAACTAATTATTGAAAGTGCGAAAAAACAAGCTGAAGTTCAGCGTAACGAAATTGTCGAAGCAGCTCGTGAAGAAGCAACTCGCTTGAAAGAATCAGCTATTCGTGAAATTGAAACTGAAAAAGAAAAAGCAATCGCTGCATTACGCGACGAGGTGGTATCCCTTTCTGTCCTTGCAGCATCTAAAGTTCTTGAAAAAGAAATTTCTGAAGAAGACAATAGTGCTTTAATTAAAGAAACGATTGCGAAGGCAGGCGAAGCGAAATGACAAGGTCAACAGTAGCTAAGCGTTATGCTGGAGCTTTGTTCTTAGTAGCACAAGAAAAAAATACTGTCGCTGAAGTGAATCAAGATCTTCAAGAGTTAGCCAAAGTATTACAAGAAAATCAAGATTTTGTTTCATTAATAACTAGTCCAAAATTCTCGTCTGAACGTAAAAAAGAAATCGTTTCAGAAGTATTAAAAGATGCGAATCCTGTAGTATTAAATACGCTCCATTTATTAATTGATAAAAAGCGTACGAATGAAATACTACATATCGCAGAGGAGTTCAAACAACTGGCAGCAGACGCTCAAGGCTATGCAGAAGCAACAGTTTACACAACTCGCGAACTTACTGAAGAAGAGAAAAATGAACTTTCTACTTCCTTCGGTAAATTAGTAGGTAAAGAAAAGCTTGAAATTACAAACGTAGTAGATCCATCAGTGCTTGGTGGAGTTCGGGTACAAATCGGAAACTACATTTACGATAATACAGTAGTAAACAAACTAGAAAGTCTCAGACGCACGTTAGTCGGTTAATAATTTTAGAAATGTGAGAGGTGACATTCATGGGCATCAAGGCTGAAGAAATCAGCGCGCTGTTAAAAAAGCAGATTGAAAACTACCAATCTGAACTAGAAGTAAACGAAGTTGGTACAGTAATCACTGTCGGTGACGGTATCGCTCGTGCTCATGGCCTCGACAACTGTATGGCTGGAGAATTGTTAGAATTCTCTAATGGTGTAATGGGTATGGCGCAAAACCTAGAAGAAGGTAACGTAGGTATCGTTATTCTAGGGAACTACCTAGGCATCAAAGAAGGCGATACTGTTCGTCGTACAGGTCGTATTATGGAAGTACCAGTTGGTGAAGAACTTATTGGTCGTGTCGTGAATCCACTTGGTATGCCAGTGGATGGAAACGGACCTATCAATACAACAAAAACTCGTCCAATCGAAAGCCCTGCTTTCGGAGTTATGGCTCGTAAATCAGTTCACGAACCATTACAAACAGGTATTAAAGCGATTGACGCATTAGTTCCAATCGGACGTGGTCAACGTGAGTTAATCATTGGTGACCGTCAAACAGGTAAAACATCTGTTGCAATCGATACAATCTTAAACCAAGCAGACCAAAACATGATTTGTATCTACGTTGCAATCGGTCAAAAAGAATCTACAGTTCGTACTGTAGTTGAAACACTTCGTAAACACGGTGCATTAGATTACTCTATCGTAGTAACAGCATCAGCTTCTCAACCAGCACCATTATTATACTTAGCACCATATGCTGGTGTATCAATGGCTGAATATTTCATGTTACAAGGTAAACATGTACTGATTGTATATGATGACCTATCTAAACAAGCGGCAGCTTACCGTGAGTTATCACTATTATTACGTCGTCCTCCAGGTCGTGAAGCTTACCCAGGTGACGTATTCTACTTACACAGCCGTTTATTAGAACGTGCTGCAAAATTAAGTGACGCATTAGGTGCAGGATCAATCACAGCTCTTCCATTCGTTGAAACACAAGCTGGGGACATCTCTGCATATATTCCAACGAACGTAATTTCTATTACAGACGGACAAATCTTCTTACAATCTGACCTATTCCACTCAGGTGTACGTCCAGCGATCAACGCCGGTTTATCCGTATCCCGAGTTGGTGGTGCAGCTCAAATTAAAGCGATGAAAAAAGTTGCGGGTACACTGCGTCTTGACTTAGCGGCTTACCGTGAACTTGAAGCCTTCGCTCAATTCGGTTCAGACTTAGATAAAGCGACACTTGCTAAACTTGAACGTGGTAAACGTACAGTTGAAGTGTTAAAACAAGATCTAAACAAACCAATTAAAGTTGAATATCAAGTAGCGATTCTTTATGCGCTGACACGTGGTTACTTAGACGATATTCCAGTACAAGATATCCGTCGTTTCGAAAACGAATTATATAGCTGGTTAGATGTAAACCACACTCACATTTTAGATCATATTCGTACTACGAAAGAGCTACCATCTGACGAAGATTTCGACAAAGCTCTTACAGAATTCAAAAAACAATTCGCTAAATCAGAAGAATAATCTTTCAGCTTAGCTGAAAGTTCTTCTGATGTTTAGTGGCACGATTATGATTAAAATGAAAAGGTGGTGAAATACCAGTGGCAAACTTACGCGATATTAAAAAACGAATCACATCAACACAAAAAACAGGACACATCACGAAAGCGATGGAAATGGTTTCTGCTTCCAAAAAAACAAGAGCAGAACAAAACGCTAAAGCTTACGTTCCATATATGAATAAAGTTCAAGACGTTGTTGCTTCTATCGCAGCCGGTGCTAGTGATGTATCCCATCCAATGTTAACAACTCGCCCTGTAAAGAAAACCGGTTATATTATTATCGGTTCTGACCGTGGGCTTGCTGGGGCGTATAACGCTAACTTGATTCGTGCATTAACCCATACAATTAATGAACGTCATAAATCAAAAGATGAATACGTCATCTTTACAATAGGTCGTGTGACTACAGAATACTTTAAAAAACGTGGACATAATGTGATTGATAGCGTTGTCGGACTTCCTGACCAACCATCATTCTCTCACGTTAAACAAATCGCTCGTAAAGCTGTTGGTATGTTCGCTGATGGTACATTTGATGAACTCTATATGTACTACAACCACTATATCAGTGTAATTTCACAAGAAGTTACTGAGAAAAAGGTATTACCGATTACTGATTTAGCACCAGCAACAGAAGGATTACAAGCTACTTACGAATTTGAACCTTCTGCAGAAGCTATTCTAGAAACATTGTTACCACAATACGCTGAAAGCTTAATTTATGGTGCTCTATTAGACGGTAAAGCAAGTGAACATGCTGCACGTATGACTGCTATGAAAGCAGCGACAGATAACGCGAACGAAATTATTAGAACGCTTACTCTTGAATACAACCGTGCTCGTCAAGCATCGATTACGCAAGAAATTACAGAAATCATTGGTGGAGCAAATGCCATCCAATAGGCTAGCTCCCCGCTTCGTATAAATGTACGATAGGAGGGTACACAGGAATGAACAACGGACAAGTTGTTCAAGTAATGGGTCCGGTTGTTGACGTAAAGTTCCCAAACGGACAATTACCAGAAATCTACAACGCTCTAACTGTTAACATCCAACGTCCTGATGAAGAAGCTGTTTCTTTAACTTTAGAAGTAGCCCTTCATTTAGGGGATGATGCTGTCCGCACGATCGCTATGGCTTCAACGGACGGATTACAACGCGGTGCGGAAGTTACAGATACAGGGGCACCAATCTCTGTACCAGTTGGAGACGCTACACTAGGACGTGTATTTAACGTTCTTGGTGAACCAATTGACGAAAAAGAAGATGTTCCAGAAAGTGCTCGTCGTGACCCAATTCACCGTGAAGCACCAAAATTTGAAGAGTTATCAACAAAAGTTGAAATTCTTGAAACAGGAATTAAAGTAGTAGACTTATTAGCTCCATATATTAAAGGTGGTAAAGTAGGGTTATTCGGTGGTGCCGGAGTAGGTAAAACTGTATTAATCCAAGAATTAATCCACAACATCGCTCAAGGACACGGTGGTATTTCCGTATTCGCGGGTGTAGGTGAACGTACTCGTGAAGGTAACGACTTATACTTCGAAATGAGCGATTCCGGAGTTATTAGTAAAACTGCCATGGTATTCGGACAAATGAACGAACCACCTGGTGCTCGTATGCGTGTTGCTTTAACAGGTTTAACAATGGCTGAATACTTCCGTGATGAAGAAGGACAAGACGTGTTATTATTCATCGACAACATTTTCCGATTCACTCAAGCAGGTTCGGAAGTGTCTGCGTTACTTGGTCGTATGCCATCTGCCGTTGGTTACCAACCAACACTTGCGACAGAAATGGGTAACTTACAAGAACGTATCACTTCTACAAATAAAGGTTCTGTTACGTCAATTCAAGCGATTTACGTACCAGCCGACGACTATACTGACCCGGCTCCAGCGACAACATTCGCTCACTTAGACTCAACAACGAACCTTGAACGTAAACTTTCAGAGATGGGTATTTACCCAGCGGTGGACCCACTTGCATCTACTTCTCGTGCATTGTCACCAGAAATCGTTGGTGAAGAACACTATGCAGTTGCTCGTGGCGTGCAAGAAACTTTACAACGCTATGCTGAATTACAAGATATCATCGCTATCTTAGGTATGGACGAATTATCAGATGAAGATAAGAAAACAGTTGAACGTGCTCGTCGTATTCAATTCTTCTTATCTCAAAACTTCCACGTTGCTGAACAATTCACTGGTCAACCAGGTTCATATGTAACTGTAAAAGATACAGTACGCAGCTTTAAAGAAATTCTAGAAGGTAAGTATGACCACTTACCAGAAGACGCATTCCGTTTAGTTGGTAGCATTGAAGATGTTATTGAAAAAGCAAAAAGTATGGGCGTAGAGGTATAATGTTACGGACGGAGGAGGAAAAAATATGAAGACAGTACAAGTCAATATTGTCACTCCGGACGGTCCAGTGTACGATTCAGAAGTCGCAATGGTCATTGCTAAAACAGTTTCTGGAGAAATTGGTGTTCTTCCAGGCCATATTCCTTTAGTCGCACCGCTTGATATTAGTGCAATCAAAATAAAGGAAGCAGACGGTTCTAACAATGTAGTAGCCGTTAGTGGTGGCTTTATTGAAGTGCGTCCTGAAAAAATTTCAATTTTAGCTCCTGCAGCTGAAGTAGCGGAAACAATTGATATTGCTCGTGCGAAAGCGGCGAAAAAAAGAGCCGAAGAACGTCTTCAAAGCAAATCAGACGACATTGATTTCAAGCGAGCAGAGTTAGCTTTAAAACGTGCGATCAATCGTATCAACGTTCATGAGGGTAACATTTAATTTATGCTTGAAAAAAGCGGGCAGTACAACTGTCCGCTTTTTTAATCAGTATGGCAAGAATTATTTTTTTACGATTCATTACATTATCGAGGGGGCGTCTACTTGGATATTTATCAAACAATGGGAATTCAAGCGGCGATTAGTTTAATTTCTCACATTTTTTTCATCGGAGTATCTTTTTACGCACTACAATCCGTTCGATTAGAAATGGTCTTTAAAAAGGGAAAAACATTTCAAATTCAGTTAATGTTTATTTTATTAAGCATTGCACTCGGCTATACAGTGTCAAATTTTGTATTAAACTTTACAGGTTTATCACAACAATTGCCGTATATTTTTTCATAAATAATATTGTCTCTTCTATATAGTTGATATATGCCTTGTAAGGACAAATGACGACTCTTTTGTCGTTACAATACATATAATTGTGTTATTTCCTGGACAATCATGTAGATATATTTGTTACAAATTCGACATAAACTTTTGAAAAAGTAAGCAAAGTTTAATATTCAGTAAAAATTCACCATTAACCCCCGTCGTGCGTAATATATAATTGTAGATAAATGGTGAAAAATTTCTCATTATGGTATTTTTGTTACTTGTAAATCAATGAAATAAGCATTACTATGGATATGGTTTGTGTTTTATAGATTTACAGTAAACATCTTTGGACAATGGATTCGGAGGGACGAATTGTGGATAAAATGATTGTTACGGGAGGCCAAAGATTACACGGAAACGTGAAAATAGAAGGGGCAAAAAACGCCGTACTTCCGATATTAACAGCATCTTTGCTAGCTTCAAAAGGAAATAGTGTTATAAAAGACGTCCCAAACTTAGCGGATGTTCATACAATAAATGAAGTATTAAAAAGTGTAAACGCTGAAGTAAAATATGACGTAGAAAATAACGAGATTTATATAAATGCAGAAAAAACTTTATCAAGTGAAGCACAATTTGAATTTGTCAGCAAAATGCGCGCTTCTATATTAGTGATGGGTTCTTTACTCGCACGAAATGGTTATGCTCGAGTTGCCATGCCTGGTGGCTGCGCGATCGGTTCAAGACCAATTGAGTTGCATTTAAAAGGCTTTGAAGCAATGGGAGCAA
>JAAYHP010000584.1 GCA_012735355.1 Lysinibacillus sp.
CTATAAATATACAAGAAAAAATATCTTCTGATAAATCGAAAGTGTTTGTACTAATAAACTATATTGATGAGGAGAGTGGCGTAGATTTTTCTTCCAGAAGGATTTTAAGAAATGCAGAATTAGATGATAAGGATTTTCTTATACCTTAGTTTGATAAAGGAGAAGGAGAACTATTAACTGAAGATTTAATAGAAATTGATCAAAACGAAACCTTTGCAATTTATGTCAAAGATTATGCAGGGAACGTTAGTATAAAGGTAGGAACTATTTCAGGCTTGGATAAAACACCTCCGGAAATCGATGTAGCTAAAATCACTGCAGATGATAATAATACTTCAGCAACAATTGAAGTTAACATTTCAGATGATAATACAATTGTTTCACAGAAATGGGCTTTAGGAAACAAAGATAAGGCATATTTCCAAACAAGTGGAAATGAGTTTACAGGAAATTCCTTTACCGTTGAAGATAACGGTACATATACGATTTATGCAAAAGATGCTGCTGGAAACGAATCAGTGAAAAGTTTTGATGTTGTTGATGTAATTGATAAAATTCCACCTACTATTAATTTAAATGCAGATTATGTAGAAGGTTCTAATAAAAAGAAAGTGAAGATTTCAGCGACTTTTGAAGGGGCAACAAAAGAATATCGATGGGCAATGATAGATAATACAGGAAATCTGACTTATAAGTGGTTGAATCCTGAATCAAATGAAGCTTCATTTGAGGTTGAAAATAATGGCACTTATGAAGTTTGTGCAAAAGACCAAGCCAATAATGAAACTTGTGAAAAAATTACGATCACATTAATTGATAATGTTGGACCAATAATTACACATTGGAAGCAAAATGGTTATAGTAATAAAGAAAATGGCTTTAAAATTACTACTTATATTACAGATATTAATGGTGTAACAGTTCAAGGATGGGCAAAAGGTAAAAGAGAGGTTTCATTTTTCAAGGCTGAAAATGAAGATACAGAAAATGATGAAAAAAATTTAGCTGAAGGTAAATGGAAACAAATCGAAAATAATGAATTTACAGTGTATGAAAATGGAACGTATACCATTTTTGCAGAAGACGAATTAGAAAACAGAAGTGTTGAGTGGGTAGTAGTAAGCGAGATTTTAGATGGTGCACCTGAAATTACCTTATCTGAACAAACAAGTTATAGTAATACAGAAGTGACTATAACCGCAGATATTGAGGCGAATGATAGTGGAATCGCCCTACAAAAATTTGCATCAGGTGTACAGAAGCCTTTATTCTTCCGCTCAAATGGCACAACTTTTACAGGCACTACTTTTAAAGTAGACAAAAACGGCCTATATACAGTGTATGTAAAAGATGGTGCAGGGAATGAACAAGTTGAAACGATTCTAGTTACAAAAGTAGATAAAAAGAAACCGGAAATTACAATTGATGAAATAAACGTATTTAGTAAAGTTTCAATACCAGTCAATGTGAACATTGTAGACCCATCGGAAACAATTAATAATGAAAATAACGAAACTGTTGATGCTGGAGCTTCCGGTGTTGCTTTAACGAAATGGGCAAAAGGTGAATACGACGTCGATTACTTTGAAAAGGGCGGGACTATGTTTACAGGGAATTCTTTCGAAGTAACTGAAAACGGCGTATATACTGTTTATGCAATTGATAAAGCCGGAAATGCAACAGTAGAAA
>JAAYHP010000585.1 GCA_012735355.1 Lysinibacillus sp.
ACCTCCTCTATAAATGTTACTTTCATCTTACAGGGAGGTGTCATTGATTTGTAGGCGTTGTTTGATTTCGGGCTTACTTTGAAAGATACGAGAAGCACGAGGGCCAAGAAGTTCAAGGAAGCAAGGCAGAACGGAGCGCAACGTACTTGGTACGTGAGCACCGTACCGCCGAAGCTGACGCAGAAATTCTTTAGTCTCGTGCTTCGCAGTTTAGCTCCGATGGAAGTTGGGGTCCCCTGCAAGAGTAGGACGAATATTGATTAAAATACAATTACAAGATAAAGCAGTGTTTGATTAAAGAAAACACTTCTACCATTCCTAGTGCGAAGGAAATCCTCATAATAAAACACCACAATGCTTGTGGTGTATGACAGCTTAAAATTCAAGAACTTTTCTTAAATTATTTATATAAGATTGACTAACAGGTAATTCGATTCCGTTTTTTAGTTGAATAATGAAATTCGTAGTAATATCTTTTGAGATATTTTTAATAAAGTAAATATTCAAAATGTAGGAACGGTGGACCCGTACAAAGAACTCTGGTAATTTCATTTCTAGTTCTTTTAAAGTGAAGTTTGTTTTAAACTGTTCTTCATTCGTGTAAAACCAAGTACGTTTCTGCAAACTTTCAATATGTGAAATTTGTTCTACAGGTACTGGTGTCCATAAATCTTCTTGTTTTCCAGTCAAAAATTTATATGTTTCTCTTTTCTTCGGTGTATAGGATGGTGGGCAAATAACAATTAGTGCAGCTTCTTTCTGTCCGATAAGAATGGGGTATCCTAAAACAAAATAAGGTTTTCCAAAAATCGATTCATCTACTACTGCTTCTATTTTTTCTTTAGTTTGCAACACACGTGCTGCAACACTTTGTGGATGTACCTTACCGCTAATGTTTAAGTGAATATGTTCGATGCTTAGTGAATGATAAATGTAGGAGTTTTCACAGGCTATTGCGATGGACGCATTTTTAGGAATCCAATCTTCTAATATAATTTTAAATTGCTCTAATTCGCCTTTTGACATTTCAGGACATTGCATCTTCATAGAACATCCCCCTTTTGAATATTCGGAAATTTCAGCAAGTCATCCTTAAAATATCATATTTTATCCCTAATTTTCCATAATTCGTCACAAAATAATACATTTTTGTATAAACTGTTATATATTAGTTTTACAAATAATATACCTGTTATGAAACAGAAAGTAAAATATTTTTCTAACAGAGTATATGGAAAATAAGGGAAGGTGTGAGTGAAATGTTAACACAACAAGAAAGACAAGAAAGAATTGAAGCAATTAAAAAGGACTGGGCTGAAAATCCACGTTGGAAAGGGATTGAACGTCCATATACAGCAGAAGAGGTAGTAAAATTACAAGGATCTGTTGTGATTGAGCAAACTTTAGCAAAGCGTGGTGCTGCACGCCTTTGGAAATCTTTACATGAAGAAGATTTTATTAATGCGTTAGGTGCATTAACTGGTAATCAAGCAGTACAACAAGTGAAAGCAGGCTTAAAAGCTATCTATCTATCAGGATGGCAAGTAGCTGCAGATGCTAACTTAGCTGGTCATATGTATCCTGACCAATCATTATATCCAGCAAACTCTGTTCCAGCAGTTGTAAAACGAATTAACCAAGCGTTACAACGCGCTGATCAAATAGAACACTCTGAAGGTCGAAATGATGGATTCGACTGGTTCGCACCAATCGTTGCTGATGCGGAAGCAGGCTTCGGAGGTCCACTAAACGTGTTCGAATTAGTGAAAGCAATGATTGAAGCTGGTGCAGCAGGAGTTCACTTAGAAGACCAATTAGCTTCTGAAAAGAAATGCGGTCACTTAGGTGGTAAAGTATTACTTCCTACACAAAATGCAATTCGTAACTTAGTAGCTGCACGTTTAGCTGCGGACGTGATGGGTGTAGATACAATTTTAATTGCACGAACTGACGCAGATGCTGCAGATATGGTTACAAGTGATATTGACCCACGTGATAAAGAATTTATTACAGGTGAACGTACACCAGAAGGATTCTTCAAAACTCGTGCTGGCATTAAGCAAGCAATTGCTCGCGGCTTAGCTTATGCTCCATATGCTGACTTAATCTGGTGTGAAACATCTAAGCCATCAATAGAAGAAGCTCGTGAATTCGCAGAAGCAATTCATGAAAAATTCCCAGGCAAGATGTTAGCTTACAACTGTTCGCCATCATTCAACTGGAAAGCAAATCTTTCTGACAAAGAAATCGCAGAATTCCAACGCGAAATTGCGAAAATGGGTTATAAGTTCCAATTCGTAACATTAGCAGGTTTCCATTCTCTAAACAAATCAATGTTCGAGCTTGCGCATGATTATAAAGATAACGGTATGGCAGCATACTCAAAACTGCAACAAGCTGAATTTGATTTAGAAGCAAAAGGTTACACTGCAACAAGACATCAACGCGAAGTTGGTACAGGTTACTTCGATGAAGTTGCAATGACAATTTCCGGAGGTACTTCATCAACAACTGCTATGGCAGGATCAACTGAAACTGCTCAATTCGTATAATTTTAAATGAAGAACTTAAAATGCTGTTGGGGAAGAATTCTATAACAATGGTCGTTTCAATATGCGGCTGAATTGTTTAAAGAATTAATAGAGTAAGATGAATTAGTAGAGTTTTTACATTGCCAGGTTATGAACGTATTAGTTAAATCGCTTACGTTTATATACAAAGGGGATTAGATTATCATAAAGGTTGCCTCCTATATTGATAGTCTATTGCTAAAGGGGTTATGTTAAGGGATAGAAAATAGTAGTTTGGGGGATTTGCCTTACAGGTCTCATTTAGAGTCTTGTAAGGCATTTTTTTATAAATTAGAAGGAAAATTAAAATTTTTGGAGAACATGTATGAAAAATATATTTGAAAAGGGGCTAAAGAAATGGATAAAAGGGATTTACTATTAATTCCAGGACCAACTCCTGTAATAGATGAAATTTATGAAGCTTTAGCATTGGAGACGAGGGGCCATACAGATCCTCGATTTGTAGAAATTTATAAACATACAATTGAACAAACGAAACAACTATTCCAAACAGATGGAGAAGTATTTGTGATAGCTGGAACGGGAACTTTAGCAATGGAAATGGCTATTGTTAACACGGTAGGAAAAGGAGAAAATTTGCTCGTTATAAGTCATGGCTATTTTGGAGATCGCTTTACTCAACTAGCAAAGGCTTATGATATCCAAGTGGATGTTCTTCAATCTGAATGGGGTGAACAAATTGATCCTTCTATCGTAGAACAAACGTTGAAGACTAAGCCATACAAAGCGGTGACTATTACCCACGCGGATACTTCTACAGGTGTCGTTTCAGATTTAGATACATTAGTCCCAATTATAAAAAAAGCAGGGGCTCTCGTTATATTAGACGGTGTTGTTGCAACGGCAGCATTAGTTGAAAATATGAGTAAAACTTACGGACATCCAGATTATAAAATAGATGTTGTTCTTACTGGATCTCAAAAAGCTATTGGAATGCCACCAGGGCTTGCAATCGTCGCTTTTAACCAAACGGCATTAAAAGCAAGAGAACAATTAGGGCAAGTTCCTGCTTATTATTGTGATATTAAAAATTGGCAACAAATAATGGAAGACCCTTCGAAATACTTTGCAACACCTCCTATCAATCTAATTTATGCTTACAAAGAAGCCCTCGATATTGTATTAAAAGAAGGTATGGAAAAAAGGGAGAAGCGTCATATCGCTTATGGAAGAGGAATTCGAGCAGCTATGCGTGCATACGGTATGCAACCATTAGCAAAAGAAGAAGTTGCTGCGCCAACATTAAGCTGTATTCTATATCCTGAAGGAGTAGATGATGCAACTTTCCGTAATGCCCTTGCTTTACGTGGAGTCATTGTTGCTGGCTCTTTAGCTCACTTGGCAGGAAAGGCATTCCGTATCGGACATATGGGGAATACCACTCCGGAAATGTTAGAAATAGCGATTGAAGCCATTGGGGAAGTGCTTGTCGAGCAAGGATATTCTGTTAACATTGAAAAAGCAAAAATCGCTTTTAAAGAGGAAATAGAACAAGCTGTTTTGAAATAAAAAAAACGAGGTTGGGACATATAGCTAATTTAATTAAGAATCAGTGAAGAAGCTGTCT
>JAAYHP010000063.1 GCA_012735355.1 Lysinibacillus sp.
AGAAGGAAAAGTAGTAACCAGATTAAAAGGTGGAGATCCAAGTATTTTTGGAAGAGTAGGAGAAGAAGCGGCAGTATTAAAAAAGAAAGGAATACCATTTGAAATTGTGCCCGGCGTTACTGCAAGCGTTGCAGCAGCCGAATATGCGGGAATTTCGTTAACCCATCGTGAATACGCATCCACTGTTGCGTTAGTTACAGGACACGGAAGTAAAGATAAAGGTTCTGATAATTTAAATTGGGACTCCCTCTCCGGAATTGATACAATAGCATTTTATATGGGCGTAGGTAATTTAAGAAATATTTGTCATAAATTAATGCATCATGGAAAAAGAGCTGATACCCCAGTTGCAATAATTGAAAATGGTACGACAACAAGGCAAAGAACGATTACAGGGACATTAGAAACAATTTATGAACAAGCAGTAAAAGCACAGATTAGGAATCCTGCCATGATTATTGTAGGTGAAGTGGTACGTATCAGAGAACAAGCACAATGGTTTGAAGAATATATAGATGATTTGAAAAACACTGTAAATGAATGAAAGAAACAGGAGAATTATCGATGAAACAAAAAGGACTTATATTAATATATACTGGAAATGGTAAAGGGAAAACAACTTCAGCTTTAGGTCTTACTTTGCGTGCAATTGGCCGCGGCATGAACGTTCGTTTTTTACAATTTATTAAATCGAAAGAACGGACTTATGGTGAAGCCCTTGCTCTAAAAAAATTAGGGGTGACAATGGAACAATTAGGAATCGGTTTTACTTGGACAAAAACACCTGAGGAACATCGTGAAGCCTTGAAAAAAGGTTGGGAAATAGCAAAACAAGCCATTCAAGATTCAACTGTAGACGTTGTAGTATTAGATGAATTAAACAATGCCCTAAGTATTACACAGTTTCCAGTTGAAGATGTGATTCCATTAGATGAAGTGATCAACGTCATTCAAAACCGACCAAAACATATGCATGTTGTAATTACAGGCCGTAATGCAAAACAAGAATTAATCGATATTGCAGATTTAGTTTCAACTATTGAACCGACGAAACATTATTACAATGAAGGGATTCCAGCAGTAAATGGCTTGGAATTTTTAAGGAGAGGTCGTTTTTGCGTGCTAATTCAATTATGATTCAAGGAACATCTTCTGATGTGGGAAAGAGTGTGCTTTGTACCGCACTTTGCCGCATTTTCTCAAATGCAGGAAACAAAGTAGCACCTTTTAAGTCTCAAAATATGGCGCTGAATTCCTATGTCACCAAAGATGGGGGAGAAATTGGGCGTGCTCAAGGTGTACAAGCGGAAGCTGCTAGAGAAATCGCAACAACCAAGATGAATCCGATATTACTGAAGCCGAAACAAGACATGGTATCAGAAGTCATTGTTCATGGGAAACATTTTATGGATATGAGTGCTACAAATTATCGAGATAACTTTGTTTTGCAGGCATTGCCAATTGTTGAAAAGGCCATTCGAGAACTAGAACAGTCCTACGATATTATTGTAGCAGAAGGTGCTGGAAGTCCTGCTGAAATTAATTTAAAAGATCGAGATATTGCTAACATGCGTGTTGCGAAAATGCTCAATGCGGATGTGTTCCTTGTGGCGGATATAGATCGAGGAGGCGTTTTTGCATCCATTGTTGGCACTCTAGCATTGCTAGATGAAGATGAACGAAAACTTGTAAAAGGAATAATTATTAACAAATTTAGAGGAATGATTGAAATACTTGAAAACGGAATAAAATGGCTTGAAGAATATACAGGTATTCCTGTCATTGGCGTCATCCCATATTTTGACTTGAAAATCGAAGCCGAAGATTCATTAGCCCTTGATACGTTAAAATTAAAAAGACCGAAAAAGAACGATTCTCTCATTGATGTTGTTTGTATACAATTGCCGAGAATCTCTAATTTCACCGATTTAGATCCGCTATTTGATGAACCTGATGTAGGCGTTCGTTTTGTAAGTCATGCAAGTGATTTAGGCAATCCTGACTGTATTATAATTCCTGGTACGAAGAATACGACAGCAGATTTAGAGTGGTTGAAAGAAACGGGATTATTTGAGGCTATTCAGCAATGCTCTATGAATGGTTCGCGGGTATTTGGGATTTGTGGTGGCTATCAAATATTAGGAGAGAAGTTGTTTGACCCTGACTTTGTGGAGAGCGATATAAAAGAAACGACAGGTCTTTGCTTATTACCGATTCAAACGACTTTTGAAAAAAATAAACGCACGACCCAAACGAAAGGGAAAATTCATCCAATGCTTTTTAATAAAGAAATTGATGTGAAAGGTTACGAGATTCATTTAGGTCAAACAAAAGTAACGCAAGACTCTAATGTACAACCATTTTTACAATTAGATGATGGATCTTGTGATGGGATTATTTTTCATCACGGGAAAGTGATTGGTACTTATTTACATGGAATTTTCCAAAATCGTTCCTTTACAAGAGCTTACTTTAATGAAATTAGAAAAAGTAAAGGTTTAAAAGAATTATCAATGGATGTAATATCCGATAAAGAACAACGAGAACAAGCTTACGACGTACTTGCACAACATGTACAGCAATATTTGAATATGGAATATATTTATTCTTTATTAGAAAATCAAAAGAAGGTCAAAGGGGGCGTCTGAAAAGTCATTTCAATACGCCCCCTTTGCGGCTGTCGCACATGCTTAGCCACAGATAAATTGCGACGAGGAGGCGCGTTTGATGTGACCACTGCAGGAGCAAAATTTTTAAGAGAATATTACTATAAGAAGTAAGGCTGTTCAGAAAGTGTTCGAATTTCTGGATAGCCTCTTTTTATTTGTTCAGTATAAGTGGTGAAATTTGTAATCTTAAGCAACTAAGCGTAGAATGATGATGAAAGAGGTATGATAAAGGAGTTTTGATGATGAGAAACAGCCGTTTAGTAAATGAATTTATCGAATTAGTACAGATTGACTCTGAAACGAAACACGAAGAAAAAATTGCACCCGTACTTATAAAGAAGTTAGAGGATTTAGGTTTTTCAGTATATCAAGAT
>JAAYHP010000586.1 GCA_012735355.1 Lysinibacillus sp.
ATTAAATCTTACTGATGAACAAAAAAGGAAGTATTACGAGGAATATCAAAAAATCCTTGATGAAGCGAATGCATTAAAAATAGGAAAATCATGGGGATTATCACCGATAGAAGAATGGGATGATGCCTCTTGGGTTACTCCGGAAGAACTTAAGCGAAGCATACAAGAAGATATTGAATACCATTTAGCAACCGATCGGGAGAAAGTAGCGATGGTATCAAAAGGTCTTCCAGAAGCTAAAACGGTGGATGGTGTAACAACTAAGCAAACGTATATTTACTTTTCTGATATTTTGAGAAAAATGAGTGTATCCGTTGAATTTGAAACTGGCTATAATGAAAGCCTTGGTCGGCTTGTATTTGCAAGTGTTGATAATGTAACAACGAAAATGTTAACAACTTTTGGTGAATGGGAACAAACAGGCTATGAGGTTAAATTAAAAGATGGAGAAACAACATATTCCATTAGAATTGAAGGGGTCTATAATATAAATGGAATTTCCCTTGAAAAAGCCTTCACCATCGAATTTACGTGCGATGAAGTAGGGAACATTTATTAAATGATTAGTATTGTTCATCCTTCTGATAAAATAGGTAACAATGAAACTTTCATCATGAAGGAGGATAACCATTTGAAAACTATTACACCTGAAGAATTGTATGAGAAAATGCAAAAGGGGCAATTGCTCACTGTTCTAGACGTAAGAGATGAAGAGAAGTACAATAACTATCACATTGAAGGGGAGAACATCGAATCGCTCAATATCCACAAAACGGTGATTTTCGAGCTAGAAGAAAATGGGGAGAAGGAGATTCCTGTGTTACACAAAGGAGAAGAAATTATCGTCACTTGTACGACAGGAAACTCTGCAAGTAAATGTGCAACCATTCTTTCCGAGCGGGATTATGATATTGTCGTGTTAGAAGGCGGCCTTACTGCTTGGAGAGAGTACGTTAAATCAAAAGAATAAAATAAAAAGTGCTTAGCTAATCGAACACTAAGCACTTTTTATTCGTTAATTTCCTAACGCTTGCAGTGGAGCAGGGATGCGTCCGCCTCGGCCAATAATTTTTTCTGAACTAAATGGATTCACACCCATGACAGGAGCTCGTCCTAGAAGCCCACCAAACTCAACCATATCGCCTTCCTTTGAGCCAGGCACAGGAATCACCCGCACAGCAGTCGTCTTTTTATTAATCATCCCGATCGCTGCTTCATCGGCAATCATGGCAGAAATGGTGCTTGCCGGTGCATCACCAGTCACTGCAATCATGTCAAGCCCAACTGAACATACGCACGTCATTGCTTCCAGCTTCGATAGCGTTAGCGCGCCTTCTTCAATCCCACGTATCATCCCGTTATCTTCACTTACTGGGATAAAGGCGCCACTTAACCCACCAACATAAGATGAAGCCATTGCGCCACCTTTTTTCACCGCGTCATTCATAAGTGCAAGGGCAGCGATTGTTCCATTGGTACCCACACGCTCAAGGCCAATCTCTTCCAAAATTTCAGCGACACTATCGTTCATCGCATTCGTTGGTGCAAGGGACAAGTCCATAATACCAAATGGAACGCCTAGACGTTTCGCCACTTCTCGACCAATTAATTCCCCAGCGCGGGTAATTTTAAAGGCAGTTTTCTTAATAATATCCGCTACTTCTCCTAAGTCAGCATCTGGGTAACGCTTTAATGCATTAAGTACCACACCCGGGCCCGATACACCGACATTCAGCACAACTTCTCCTTCACCCGAACCGAGGAAAGCACCAGCCATAAACGGATTATCTTCCACCGGATTACAGAACACAACAAGCTTTGCACAACCTAAGCCAGATTGGTCTTTCGTGCGCTCAGCCGTTTCTTTAATAATGTGACCAAGTTGGGCCACCGCATCCATATTAATGCCGGCTTTTGTCGTACCAACGGAAATCGATGCACATACTCGCTCCGTCACCGCTAAAGCCTCTGGAAGGGCATCAAATAGCACTTGATCGCCTTTCGCAATGCCTTTATGAACGAGGGCAGAGAACCCGCCAATGAAATCCACACCTAATTTGAAAGCTGCTCGATCAAGTGTTTTTGCCAATTCCACCGCTTGCTCTTTCGTCGCATTTCCGAGGAGGTCAGCGATAGGCGTGATGGCAATGCGTTTATTAATAATCGGAACCCCATATTCTTTCTCTACTTTTTCCGCTGTCGTTTTTAAATCTTTTGCGTATAGGGTGATTTTATTAAATACTTTTTCGTTCATTTTATCGAAATCCGAATCGGCACAATCGCGAAGGTTAATTCC
>JAAYHP010000587.1 GCA_012735355.1 Lysinibacillus sp.
AATTAAATTAGCTATATGTCCCAACCTCTTTTTTTCAATCTTTTATTACACACGAACAATCCAACCAAATGGATCTTCTAATTTCCCGTATTGGATTCCTGTTAATGTGTCGTAAAGCATTTGGGATACTTCACCGATTTTACCGTCGTTAATAATAATTTTATGGTCTAAATATTTCAATTCGCCAACCGGAGAAATAACGGCAGCAGTTCCCGTACCAAATACTTCTTCCAGCGTTCCATTTTGCGAAGCTTCTACTACTTCCTCAATCGTAATGCGACGTTCTTCTACCGGAATATTTTTTGATTTCAATACTTTAATCATCGAATCACGAGTGATTCCAGGTAAAATACTTCCTGTTAAAGCAGGAGTAATTACTGTTCCGTTGATTTTGAAGAAGATGTTCATACTTCCTACTTCTTCAATATAACGATTTTCTTTACCATCAAGCCATAATGTTTGAGCATATCCTTGCTCTTCAGCGATCACTTGTCCAATTAACGAACTAGCATAGTTACCACCCGTTTTTGCTTCTCCAGTACCACCAACAACAGCACGAACAAATCGTTCCTCTACCATAATTTTCACCGGATCGATTCCACCTTTATAGTAAGAACCACTCGGTGACATAATAATCATAAATAAGTAGTTTCTAGAAGGATGAACTCCTAAAAATGGTTCCGTTGCAATAATGAATGGGCGAATATATAAAGATGTACCTGGTGCAGATGGTACCCAGTCTCGGTCTATGTCTACTAATTTTTTTAATGCCTCTAAAGCCAGTTCCTCGTCAACTGCTGGAATTACTAAACGTTCGTTCGAATGATTTAATCGTTTGAAGTTCGCGTCCGGACGGAATAATTGAACTTCTCCATCAGCCGTTCTATATGCTTTCAAACCTTCGAAAACAGTTTGTCCATAATGGAATACCATGGATGATGGTTCCAATGTAATTGGTTGATAAGGTACAATACGAGGATCGTGCCACCCTTTACCTTCAGTGTAATCCATGATAAACATATGGTCTGTAAAATAGTGGCCAAATCCTAGACTATCTTCCGATGGCTTCTCCTTTGGATTTTTCGTTAATTCTATTTTTATTTCTGTCATTGTGTAAAGCCCCCATTATTTGTTGAATATTCAGAAAAGTATTTCTGTTATTAAAGATAGTATAATACTTTTATTAGAAATTGTTAAAAGAATATTTATGTAAAAAATGTATCAGTTTTATTTATTAATGCTGTTTTACAGACCGATTTTCAAATATTACAGTTTTTAGCGCTCAATTCTAGCGTCAATTTTACATAAATTTTATATTTTTAGAGATCTTTCATCCCCAAAAACTATTAAATATAAAACCTCCTGCAGCAAGATAGATGCTATAGGAGGTTAAGACACATATAAAACCAAAACTATGTTAATACTATATTTTGAACAAACTCTTCAAAAGCTTCTTTTTTCAATGGACGGCTATAATAATAGCCTTGTCCAAAGATGCATCCATCTCTCTTTAAAGCTTCTACATGTTCTTTCAATTCGATCCCTTCCGCAATGACCTTAAGCCCAATTGTTTCTGCTAAATGAATAATCGCTTTCACAAAGGCCTTACTCTCTTCATTAGTATGGATGTCTTTTACGAAAGAACCATCAACTTTTAACGTATCAATCGGTAAATGCTTAATGTAACTTAAAGAGCTATAGCCAGTACCAAAATCGTCAACGGATATGTGAAGGCCTAAGCTTCTCAGTTGTTTCAAAATCGGTATCATACTGTTTAAATCAGCAAACACTGATTCCGTAACTTCTAATTCTAAACAACTCGGTTCTAAGCCAGTTTCCATTAAAATTTGCTCTACTTGTGTAACAAAGTTTGGATCTTGTAATTGACGAACCGATACGTTCACAGAAACAACAAGTTTTCCAAATCCTTTTTCATGCCATTCCTTCGCCTGCCTACAACTTTCTTTTAAAATCCACTCTCCTAAAGGAACAATTAATCCCGTTTCTTCAGCGAGGGAAATAAATTTACCTGGAGGAATCGTCCCTAAATCTGGATGATTCCAACGAACTAATGCTTCCATTCCTACAAGCTCGTCATTTTGTATGTTGAGCTTTGGCTGATATTCTAAAAAGAACTGATTTTCTTTCAACCCTTTACGCATCGCATTTTCAATTATGCGTCGTTCAAGGGAAATGTACTCCATATTTTTATTAAAAATGTAATAATTATTTTTCTGATTTTTCTTCACTAGACCAAGGGCAGAATCTGCATTTTTAATTAATTCTTCCGGCGTATCTCCATGTTCTGGGAAGCAAGCAACACCGATGCTGCAAGTAATAGTACACTCTTTTCCATTGACAACAATCGGCTTTTGGAAATTCGCTAATATGTTTTTCACTATGCTAATAGTTTCATTTAAGTCTCGTATATCCTTTAACATAACGATAAATTCGTCCCCGCCCATTCGAGCAGCTACATCCGAATCTCTCAAAGCTTCGCGAATGAATTCCGCTGCTTTTACAATGACCAAATCTCCAGAATCATGACCTAATTGATCATTGATATACTTAAAATTATCTAAATCAATAAATAACACAGCAAACTTTTGCTTTGTTAATTTCACATCCATCATATAGGTACGCAGTTGATTCATAAAAGTAACGCGATTCGGGAAATTCGTTAAACTATCATGATATGCTAAATGATAAATCGTTTGTTCCACTTCTTTTCGATCGGTAATATCACTCATGGCAATTAAAACTAACTCTTTATTTCTATCTTCATCTAAAATGAGTTTGATAGTTCCTTCCACATCAATATATTAGCCATCACCATTTTGCATGCGAAATTCCATTTCTTTCGAAACTTTTATCTTTAACACCTTTTTACTATCTAATAAATATTGAATCTCCCGTTTTAAAAGGGATAAATCGTCCGGATGGATCAAGTCAAATAATTTTTTCTTTTCCAACGCTTTTATATCATGATGTAACAGTATGTTAAAGGTTGGAGAAATGTAATAAAAGGAGCCATCCTCATCAATTAAGGTAACAAACTTATCGGAATGCTCAGCGATTAATTGATATTTTCTATAGCTTTGCTTTACTTCTTCTTCCAATTCTTTTTCTTTCGTAATATCCGTACGAATGGCAATATATTGATAAGGCTTCCCATTTTCGTTTAGGAAAGGAATAATCGTCGCGTGGACCCAATAATAGGTACCATCTTTCTTTTTATTTCGAATATCACCCTTCCAAATATTCCCGCTACCAATTTCTTTCCACATATTTTTAAAAAACTCTTTTGAATGATAACCGGAATTAATGACATTATGGGTTTTACCAATTAATTCTTCCCTAGAATATTGGGTGATTTCGCAAAACAAATCATTGACATAAGTAATTCTACCTTGAGCATCCGTAATTCCCACAATGGAGGCTTTGTCTAAAGCGTATTTTAAATCCTTTAGTTCTTTTAATTCTTCCAGTAATTTATTTAGATCAACATCTTGCTCCACTCTTGTTGAAACAGCAGATTTTTTGTCCATAAAAAGTTAATGCTCCTTTATAGAAATGCAAAAAATGTATTCTAAATACCATTTTTTCTTTTCCATACTAAGAAAATATTGTAAACAGCATTATTTTTATTATTTTATAATTATTATTATTTTACCAAATTTTTATTATTATGATGATATAAGAACCTTTAATAATTAAAGTAATTTACTCATTTTGTTGAAATTATTTCATAAATCTTTTAAAAATTGTAAACGAATCCCTAATTTATTAAGTATACATGTTATTAATTTTTTTACAAAGAATATGTCTTCTAAAT
>JAAYHP010000588.1 GCA_012735355.1 Lysinibacillus sp.
AAGCGACAACTTTTATATCATTTCATCTTTGTTTTTACTTGTCAACAACTTTTTTAAAACAAATTGTTGACGACTTTTTCATCATATCATTATGCGTTTTATGATGTCAACTTGTTTTTAATCCGTCGCTCTCGGCGACAGCTTTTTTATAATATCATCCGTCATTTTGAATGTCAATAACTTTTATAATATATTTTTTATCTTTTTTCAAAAGCTGTTTATATCAATAAAAATAACTATTTAATTACACTCTTTATTATTGTAATATTCACTAATCCATTGTTAATTATGCAAGTAATATTTCCCTCTTTAATATAACGAACAATATGCGAACCTATAAAAAAGAAAGAAGTTGCTCAACAATTAAGCAACTCCTTATAAGTCCACAATAGGCTATGCTTCAATTACTATATTACTATTCAACGATCACATATTTATTAATCACATATTTATTATCAGTAAATATATATTTAATCTCGCGGACGCATTGTTGGGAAGAGTAATACGTCACGAATTGATTGAGAATTAGTTAACAACATAACTAGGCGGTCAATACCAATACCTAGCCCTCCCGTTGGAGGCATACCATATTCTAACGCTTCTACAAAGTCGTTATCCATATCGTGAGCTTCATCGTTACCTGCTTCTTTTTCCGCGAGTTGCGCTTCGAAACGTTCTCTTTGATCAATCGGGTCGTTTAGTTCTGTAAAGGCATTCGCATGTTCACGGCGAACGATGAATAGCTCGAAACGATCTGTGAAACGCTCATCTTCAGGATTTTTCTTCGCAAGGGGAGAAATTTCAACAGGATGTCCGTAAACAAATGTTGGTTGTACTAATGTTTCTTCTACCTTTTGTTCAAAGAACTCATTAATAATATGTCCAACTTCATGCATATCTTGAATTTCAACACCATGTTCTTTCGCTAAGCTTCTCGCTTCTTCTAAGGACATTGGCTTCCAGAAGTCTACACCTGTAATTTCTTTAATTGCATCTACCATGTGTACTCGTTTCCAACCTGGAGATAAGTCAATTTCATCTTCACCATATTGAATTTTCGTTGTACCTAGTACTTCCTGTGCAACATGGGAAATAAGATTTTCTGTTAACTCCATAATGTCACGATAATCTAAGTAAGCTCCGTATAACTCGAGCAACGTAAATTCCGGATTATGGCGTGTTGATACACCTTCATTACGGAAAACGCGACCGATTTCATATACTTTTTCTAATCCGCCCACAATTAATCGTTTTAAATGTAATTCTAACGCGATACGTAAATATAAATCCATATCTAATGCGTTATGGTGAGTAATGAATGGACGAGCAGCTGCACCACCAGCAATCGTGTGTAAAATCGGTGTTTCAACTTCCAAATATCCTTGTCCATCTAAATAATTTCGGATGGAACGAATAATTTTTGTGCGAGTAATGAAAGTTTCTTTACTATCCGCATTTGTCATTAAGTCTAAATAACGTTGGCGATAACGTTGTTCCACGTCTTGCAGTCCGTGGAATTTTTCCGGCATTGGACGAAGAGATTTTGTTAAGAAAGTGAATTCACTTGCTCTTACAGACAGCTCTCCCGCTTTCGTTTTGAATACAGTACCTTTTACTCCTACGATATCTCCTAAATCTGCAAGGTCGAATAAATCGTACGCTTCATCGCCTACTCGATCTTTACGAACATAAATTTGAATCTGTCCATCTACATCTTGTATATGAGCAAAACCAGCTTTTCCTTTTCCGCGTTTTGTCATAATACGGCCAGCGATAATTACTTCACTTGGATTTTCTTCTAGCTGTTCTTTCGTAAACTCTTCAAATTGTTCACGAATTTCAGATGATAAGTGAGTGCGTTCGAAACGCCCGCCAAATGGGTCGATTCCTTTTTCCCGTATATCACTCATCTTTTGGCGTCTTACCAAAAGTTGATCGTTTAATTCTTCAATATTTGACACGTCTTTCACTCCTTAATTTATTCAAACGTACATGTTGTAGTCCATAATGTACCTATTGTACACGATTTCTATCTTCTCTTCATCTTTTTCAAATGAATTTTATTGTTTCAACTTTTTGAAATAATAGCTTTATTCCACTGTTATAGTACCAAAAAAGAACCCCGTTAGTAAAATAACAAAGAAATAGAAGAAATACGTTAGTATAGTTTAAGCCGCCTCAGTATTCCGAGACGGCTCTTTTTAAACAGCTTGAATATTTTCTTCCAGTTCTTGTTCCTCTGGGACACGATTTAAAACAGCTCGCAATTCCTCTGCTGTTTCAATTTGGTTAATTACATTTCGTATTTTCCCGTTACCTCGAACACCTTTTAAATACCATGATGCATGTTTCCGCATTTCCCGAACTGCAACCACTTCACCTTTTAATTGCAATAAACGTTCAAAATGCAATAAGCAAACATCCATCTTTTCACGAACGGATGGTTCAGGCATTAACTCTCCTGTTTCAAGATATCGTACAGTCCGATAAATCATCCACGGATTCCCTAAAGCAGCTCGACCAATCATAACACCATCTACGCCGGTTTCTTCTAACATCCGTTTTGCATCTTGCGGTGTTTCTACATCGCCATTACCGATCACAGGGATGTTTACATTTTTCTTTACATCTCTAATTACGTCCCAATTCGCTTTTCCTTCATACATTTGAACTCGAGTACGACCATGAACAGCTACCGCTGCCCCACCCGCTCTTTCAATAGCTTGAGCATTTTCTACAGCAAATACGTGCTCCTCATCCCAACCGATGCGCATTTTTACAGTGACCGGCTTCTTTACAGCATCAACTACTGCTGCCACCATTTCGTACACTTTATTTGGATCAAGCAACCATTTTGCCCCTGCTTCACATTTAATAATTTTATTGACCGGGCAACCCATATTAATATCAATGATATCCGCATTTGTATGTTCGTCTACAAATTTAGCGGCTTGGACAAGGGTTTCTTTTTCACCACCAAATATCTGTAGTGCCAACGGATTTTCCCGTTCATCGATATAAAGCATATCTAATGTTTTCTTATTACGAAAAATCAACCCTTTATCGCTAATCATTTCCGCATATACTAAACCAGCACCGAATTCCTTCACCGTTAGCCGGAAAGCCGAATTACAAACACCTGCCATCGGAGCTAATACAACTCGGTTGTCCAAAACGATATCTCCAATTTGGAATGGCTTTTCCTTATTCAACTGTTTTCCCTCCCTCTTTAAATTTTCTATATCGAACGAAGGGACTTCTAAACTTCTAGATAGCACCTATCGTAATGTGTTAAAACAAATTACTCTTCCATTTTTGAACGCCCTCTACTACTAAATCCATTTCCTTCAATGCAGATTTCGCGCGGGATAATTGTTCAGTAAAAGGCTCTTTTGCAATATCCATCAATGGAACTAAGACGAACGCTCTTTCGAACATTCTAGGATGGGGAATGATTAAATTCTCCGCCTCAATATTTTCGTTATTATACAGCAAAATGTCAAGGTCAATGTTCCTCGGGCCCCAGCGAACATTGCGTACGCGTCCCAATTCATTTTCAATTGATTGGCATGCTTCTAACATTTCAAAAGGGCCAAAGGTCGTTTGCACATAAAGAGCAATGTTTAAAAAAGACGGCTGATCTAAAAACCCTACTGGAGCTGTTTCATAAACAGGCGACACTTTATGAACAACGATCCCTTCTTTCCTTCGAAGCAATTCAACTGCCTTCTTTAAATTCTCTTCTCGATTTCCCATATTTGTTCCGAGGGATAAATACACATCATTCATTATAATGACCCCTTACGATTTCAACAGCTACTTCTTTATAATGGCCTGGAATGGGCGGATCAGGCTTAATTAACTCAACTTTACAACCATACACTTGCCCATCGAATTTTTCTAATATCGCAGTAGCAATCGTTTCTGCCACCGCTTCAATTAATTGAAAAGGTTTTCCTTCCACTATGTTTTTACAAAGTTCATACACTTCAACGTAATTTACTGTATGATGAAGGTGATCCGTTTCGCCAGCTTTTTTTGTACTTACCGCTAAAGAAACGGTTACACGAAAACGTTGACCTAACATCGTTTCTTCCTGTAAAACGCCATGATAACCGTAAAATTGCATATCTCGCAAATGAATATAATCCATCATGTACCTCCAAATATTAATGTCTTTCAGGAAGTTCATCCTTCACTTCAAACTTACCCATTAATGCATCGATCATTTTTACTGTTCGAGCTACCTCTTTCACATCATGGACGCGAACGATATGAGCACCTTTCATTACGCCGTATGCACAAGTTGCCGCTGTTCCCTCAACTCGTTCATCAATTGGCACATTTAAAATGGTGCCAATCATCCGTTTTCTTGACGTAGCAAGCAACACCGGATAACCTAAACGGGCAAGTTCATCTAATCTCTGCATCGTTTCAATACTTTGTTGTAGGTTTTTTACAAACCCAATCCCCGGGTCTAAAATGATATGTTCATCAGGAACACCTGCAGCTTTCGCTATTTCCACACTTTCTTTCAGATCATTTAAAAAGTCTTCAAAGTAGTTGCAATAATCAGTGTTGTCCCGATTATGCATCAAGATTATTGGTACATTGTATTCTGCAGCTACTTTTGCAATGTTCGGATCCGCTTTTGCTCCCCATATATCATTGATCATATGAGCCCCTGCTTCCACCGCCGCCCGGGCTACTTCTGACTTATAAGTATCGATCGTAATAATCGCAGGTACTTCTTTCTTCAACGCTTCAATAACTGGTACAACACGAGCAATTTCCTCCTCGTCGGAAATACGTGTATAACCAGGGCGAGTCGATTCACCACCGACATCGATAATTTTTGCTCCGTCGCGTACCATCTCTTTTGCATGTTTCACAGCAGCATCGAGAGAATTATATTTACCGCCATCGGAAAAAGAGTCTGGCGTTACGTTTAATATACCCATTACAAAGGTTTCCTTCGTATAATCCAGCTCTATATTATTAATCGTTAATGGCTTTTTATATTTTGAAAGCATAATTTGCACACTCCTTCGAAATTCAAGGGTAAAAATGAAACCTAATTCTACACACACTAAATAAGTATATCATTTTTGACTAAGAACCTATTAATACGATAAAAATAAAAATCGACATTACCCATATGGTAATGCCGACCTATTTACGAATTAGTCTTCAAAGTTATATAAAGCTGTTGATAAATAGCGTTCACCGTTCGAAGGTACAACCGCTAATACGTTGGAACCTTTACCAAGGCGTTTTGCTGTTTCAATTGCAGCGTGGATTGCAGCACCAGAAGAAATACCGCATAAAATCCCTTCTTCACGACCTACTTTGCGAGCTGTTTCAAAAGCAGTTTCATTGTCAACTTGGAATACTGAGTCGTAAATTTCTGTATTTAATACCGCTGGGATGAATCCTGCACCAATACCTTGAATTTTGTGAGAACCTGGTTTACCGCCAGATAATACTGGAGAATCTTTTGGCTCTACTGCGATAATTTCGATATTTGGATATTTTTGTTTTAATACTTCACCAGCACCTGTAATAGTACCACCTGTGCCAATACCTGCTACAAATGCATCTAATTGTACACCTTCAAAAGCTTCCACAATTTCAGGACCTGTAGTTAAGCGGTGAATTTCTGCATTTGCTTTGTTTTCAAATTGTTGTGGCATGAAGTATCCATTTTCTTTTGCAAGAGCTTCCGCCTTTGCAATGGCACCTTTCATTCCTTCTGGACCAGGTGTAAGTACTAGTTCCGCACCATATGCACGAAGCAATTTACGACGTTCAATACTCATTGTTTCTGGCATTACTAAAATTGCACGATAACCTTTCGCCGCTGCGATCATTGCAAGGCCAATCCCTGTGTTTCCTGAAGTCGGTTCAATAATTGTACCACCTGGTTTTAAAATACCTTCTTTTTCCGCGGCTTCAATCATCGCTAAAGCAATACGATCTTTTACTGAGCTTCCTGGGTTAAAGTATTCCAATTTAACCCAAACTGTACCTTCGTTTTCTGATGTTGCACGGTTGAGTTTCACAATTGGTGTGCGGCCTACTAATTCAGTAATTGAATTATATAATTTACTCATTTTGGTTTCCCCTTTCTTAATGCCGACTATTTTTATAGGTTTTACTTGTTTTAATATTACCAATTTTTATTATCCATTGTCAACAAAATTTAAGGTAAATAAATGTAAAATTTCGCTGTTATATGGAGAATTACTCGCCATAAAACCATTCGGCATTAAATTCTTGCCAAAACAGCTCAGGAGTAATCGATGCCGGTAATTGCTCCATCGCTAAAACCCTTTTGATATGACCTTTCACATCTTGATAAGGAAAAGACTTACCTTCATAAATTTCATTTACTTGAAGAATCCCGTAGCGACCATCCTTTAATAAGAACAATTCACTTAATTCGCCTTCATTTGTTTTTTCCAATGTGCTTAAAATGGCCGAGTCGATATTCGATTGATTTAATGTGATAAAACCAATATCTCCCCCGAGACTTGCTGACACTTGATCTGTTGAACGTTCTCTAGCTAAAACAGAAAAATCAGAACCATTTTTTAATTCCTTTATGACACTTTCTGCTTCATCTTTCGTTTCAACAACAATTAATTTCGCTCTATATGTAGTTGGAATATTGTATAGCGATTCATTTTCCTTATAGTATGTTTCCAATTGCTCTTCTTCAATAACAATATCTTTCGATAATACTTTTTCTAAAATTAATTGTGACTTGATTTGCTCCCGAAGTTCTGATGCACCTAATAGTTGCAATGTTGAATCCTTTTCTCCAGAAGAAATCATTAACGACATTTCTAAATCTATTTCTTCGTCCGTTACTTTAATACCAAACTCTTTCGCCGCTTTTTCCATTACTTTTAAATTTACCATTCGTTGTAATGTTTCTTTACCATATCTTTGCTCCATTTCAGCTATCCATTGCTGACGGCTAATATTTTCCCCATCAACGCTAGCGACAATTGTATCGTTGTCGCTAGCTCCACCTAAAACTGAAATTAACCATAAAACAAACCAAAAAACATTTCCTACAAATAAGATTCCGAGTAAAGTTAATACCGGTTTTGTTTTTAATCGACGTTTTGAAAGTGGCGTTTGACTGACCTGTCCAGAATTAATTTTCTGTTTCGATTTCACGGATAAAGCCTTCTAACTCCGCTAGACTATATTGATATTTTTGTAAACAGAAGTGGCATTCTGCTTCTGCACCGCCATCTTCATCAATCATTTCCTGAATTTCTTGTTTTCCAAGAGATTTAATCGCCGCTCCAAAACGTTCCTTTGAACATTGACATTTAAATTGTATTGGCATCGTTTCTAAAAATTTGACATTTTCATCGCCTAATACAGCTTTTAAAATTTCCTCAGGCGTGTAACCCTTTTCAATCATTTTTGAAATAGGTTCAATCGACTTTAAACGGTTTTCAATTTCTGTAATTGTTTCATCATCGCATCCTGGCAACAATTGAATAATAAATCCGCCAGCTGCTAGCACCGAGTTATCCGTATCAACAAGTACACCAAGACCCACTGATGAAGGCACTTGTTCAGAAACTGCAAAATAATATGTGAAATCCTCAGCAATTTCACCAGATACAATAGGAGTTTGTCCAGTAAACATTTCCCGTAAACCTAAGTCTTTTACAATGGTAATAAATCCTTCTGTTCCTACTGCACGACGAACGTCCAATTTCCCAACTTCATTTAAATCAAAATGGACTTGAGGATTTGTAACATAACCTCTCACTTCACCATTTCCATTAGCATCTACGAGCATCGGTCCAATTGGCCCGCCACCTTCGATCTTAATCGTAATTTTGTCATCGCGGTTCATCATTGCTCCCATCATGACTCCAGCTGTCATTGTTCGACCAAGAGCCGCAGTCGCTGTAGGCCATGTATTATGTCTCTTTTGCGCTTCACCTACAGTTTCTGTTGAACGAACTGCATAAGCTCGCACTAAACCGTTAAATCCCAATCCTTTTACTAAATAATCGCTCATATTCATTTCCTCTCTTCTTGTTGATTTCTTTTATAAATAATATATAGACCTTTTAAAGTTAAAAATTTGTCTACAACATCTATTAACTTTGTTTCGTTGGCAAAAAAATCCGCCAGCTCACCAGTTGCAATAACAAGTGGTTCTTCTTTACTTTGCTCTTTCATGCGACTAACAATTCCTTCAACTTGTCCTAAAAAGCCGTAAAACATCCCAGCCTGAATGGAGGTAATTGTATTCTTGCCAATAATATCAGCAGGTTTTGCAATTTCCACTCTCGGCAATTTGGACGCTTTTGCAAATAATGCATCGGAAGAAATAGTGACACCAGGAGCAATAACTCCTCCTAAATAGTGACCCTTTTCATTGATAAAACTATATGTAATCGCTGTACCAAAGTCCACAATGATCAATGGTTTAAAACCATATTCTTGAACCGCAGCAACAGCATTGACAATGCGGTCCGTTCCTACTTCCCTAGGATTATCACATTTAATATTTAATCCCGTTTTCACTCCTGGCCCTACAACGATTGGCTTAAAGCGGAAATACTTCCAACACATTTCTTCTAACGTATACATAATTGGAGGGACAACGGAAGATATAATTATTCCTTGAATATCTTTGAATGTGATGCCAACATAATTAAAAAATGCGTGTATTTGCATGCCATATTCATCGGCTGTTTTATTTTTCTCCGTCTCCATTTCCCAATGGTATACTAATTGATCATTGTTATATACTCCTAACGATATTTTAGAGTTTTCAACATCGATCACTAAAATCATTAAGACCACTTCCATCATTCGTTTGATGAAATCATACCATACTGTATAACGTTACCTCAAAAGGATTCAACCATTATTTAAAAAACCTTTTTCAATTAAAAAAGTAGTATCAGAGAACAAACCCTGATACTACTTATTCTTATTTCATTAGTAAGTTAACTTATTCTTTCTTCTCTTCATTGCTATCCTTTAGATCTGAAGATGAATTATCCTTCGGTAAATCGTCAGTAGTCGAAGCTTTTTCCTCTCCAGCTACTTCTTCGTTAATTTGTCTAGAGCCAGCCTTCTCAATGCTAACGACATTAGACTCAGAAGTAGGCTTTTCTACTTGTTCATCTGATTCGCCGATTTTTTCGTCAACTGTAGTGATTTTAATTGTTTCTTCTGTTTCTTCTTCTGTTGATTCTGGAAGTCGGCCGTAATCACGTAAATGTTCAATTTGCTCTGCATTTAATGTTTCATGTTCCATTAATGTTTGAGCAATTAAATCTAACAAATCACGTTTTTCTGTTAGAATGCGTTTTACTCGTTCATACTGAGTGTTTACTATTTCTTGCATTTCTTTATCGATTTCATAAGCGATTGCTTCAGAATAGTTTTGATCTGAATTAAAATCTCTTCCTAAAAATACATTTCCGCCTTGGGAAGAACCAAATTGCACTTGACCTAGCTTATCACTCATACCGAATTCAGTTACCATTCGGCGAGCAATGTTCGTTACTTTCTGGAAGTCGTTATGAGCACCAGTAGATACTTCGCCTAAAACGATTTCTTCCGCAGCGCGACCACCTAGTAATCCCGCAATGCGATCTAGTAACTCTTCCTTCGTTTGGAAGAACCGTTCCTCTTTCGGTAACATAATCGCATAACCGCCTGCTTGACCCCTTGGAACTATCGTTACTTTGTGTACCTTTTCAGCAGAATCAAGAGTTAAACCAACTACAACGTGCCCTGCTTCATGGTAAGCAACCAATCTTTTCTCTTTCGGTGTATAAGCCCGGCTTGTTTTTGCAGGACCAGCAATCACTCGGTCACTAGCTTCATCAATATCCACCATATAAATTTTTCGTTTTCCTTTACGAGCTGCAACTAAAGCGGCTTCGTTTAGCAAGTTTTCTAAATCCGCACCAGAGAAACCTGGAGTACGTTGTGCCACCGCTTTCAAATCTACTTCTTCTGCCAATGGCTTGTTTCGAGCATGCACTTTCAAAATTGCTTCTCGACCTTTCACATCCGGATGACCTACCGTAATTTGACGGGCAAAACGACCTGGTCGTAATAAAGCTTTATCTAAAATATCTGGTCGGTTTGTAGCAGCAATGATGATAATTCCTTCATTCACGCCGAAACCGTCCATTTCAACTAGCAATTGGTTCAACGTTTGTTCACGCTCGTCGTGACCGCCACCAAGACCTGCACCACGTTGACGACCTACTGCATCAATCTCGTCGATAAAGATGATACATGGCGCATTTTTCTTCGCATTTTCAAACAAGTCACGTACTCGAGATGCTCCAACTCCGACAAACATTTCTACGAAGTCTGAACCTGAAATTGAGAAGAATGGAACTCCCGCCTCACCTGCTACAGCACGAGCAAGCAATGTTTTACCTGTACCTGGAGGACCTACTAAAAGAATCCCTTTCGGAATTCGAGCCCCCATCTCCGTAAACTTGCGATGATCTTTCAGGAACTCTACTACTTCCACTAATTCAGCTTTTTCTTCATCTGCTCCAGCTACATCATCAAAGCGAACTTTTTTCTTTTCAGAATCATATAATTTCGCTTTGCTTTTTCCAAAGTTCATCACTTTATTTCCTCCACCTTGAGTTTGACTCAATAGGAAGAAGAATAAAATGATAATGATGATGAATGGAATAATTCCTGTAAAGAATTGAACCCATGCACTTGATTCAGGAGCCGGTAAAAAGCGAATTTCTGGATTATTTTCAATAGCGTCGTCTATTTTTTCCATCAGCGCCGGATTGTTTTGAGGAAGGTTTACTGTAAAGGTTCTGTCTCTTA
>JAAYHP010000589.1 GCA_012735355.1 Lysinibacillus sp.
GCATATCATTTTTTTACTATGCTTCTTCACCGATTCTTAATTAAATTAGCTATATGTCCCAGCCTCTTTTTTATTTTGATTCGAGGATAATTGTAACGGGACCGTCGTTGATAAGAGAAACGTCCATCATCGCACCAAAAATACCCGTTTCCACTTTTAACCCATGCTCACGTAAAGCATCGTTAAAAGCATTCCATAAAGGTTCAGCCTGCTCCGGTCTTGCAGCATCAATAAAGCTCGGTCTTCTCCCTTTTCGCGTATCTGCATATAACGTAAATTGGGAAACAGACAAAATTTCTCCACCGTGTTCTAAAATGGAATGATTCATCTTACCGTCTTCATCTTCCCAAAGACGGATTTCTGCCACTTTTTTTGCTAAAAATTTTACATCGTCTATCGTATCTGTATGAGTGAAACCGACAAGTAATACATATCCTTGTTCGATTTCACCAGTTATTTTCCCATCTACCGTTACTTTCGCATGTTTACTTCGTTGTAAAACCACTTTCATCTTTTAGCACCTCTAATTTATAACCCGTTGCACAGAATAAATATCTGGCATTTGTTTAATTTTATCTACCACTTTATGCAGTACGGAAATGTTGGAAATTTCAATTGTTAAATGAAGGGTTGCAATTTTGTTTTGATCCACTCGCCCTGTAACTGCTAAAATATTCACCTTTGTTTCCGTTACAGCATGCATTACATCATTTAATATACCCGGACGATCAAAGGCGGAGATTTCAATATCCACCGGGTATTCTTTTTTAACGGGTACTTCACTATGTTCCCATTCTACTTCGATTAAACGTTCTTCCTCTTCGGCATGAACATTTGGGCAATCTGCTCGATGGACGGAAACCCCTCTCCCTTTTGTGATAAATCCGACAATTTCATCTCCAGGAACTGGAGTACAACAGCGAGATAGGCGAATTAATAAATTGTCAATCCCTTTTACAATGACTCCTAACTCCCCACTGCTTTTTCGTTGTTTCGGATTTTGCATTTCCTTTTGGATTTTTTCAAGAGCTTCCTCTTGCTCTCGTTCTTTTCGTTTTTTCTCAGCGAGGCGATTCACTAACTGCTGAGGAGATATTCCCCCGACACCGACAGCAGCATATAAATCATCTTCATTAGCAAAGTTTAATTTTTCTAAAACTCGTTGAATATTTTCTTCTGTTAAAACATCTTTCACTTCAAATTCTTGAGCTTTAATTTCTTTCTCAATTAATTCTTTCCCTTTAACAATGTTTTCTTCACGTAAATGCTTTTTGAAATATTGTTTAATTTTATGCTTTGCTTGAGAACTTTGAGCAATTTTCAACCAATCTCGACTTGGACCAAAAGATTGTTTCGAAGTTAAAATTTCAACAATATCTCCCGTTTTCAGAGGCGTGTCAAGGGGGACCATCTTGCCGTTCACTTTCGCACCGATCGTTCGATTTCCTACTTCTGAGTGAACTCGGTAAGCAAAATCGATAGGTACGCTACCTGCTGGTAATTCAATGACATCTCCTTTTGGCGTAAAGACGTAAACCATGTCAGAGAACAAATCAAGCTTCAATGATTCCATAAACTCTTCCGCGTTGGAAGATTCGTTTTGGAACTCTAAAATTTCCCTGAACCAAGATAATTTCTGATCGATGCTTTCTTTATTTGTACTAACGGATTTTCCTTCTTTATAGGCCCAATGTGCAGCAATCCCGTATTCGGCAATTTTGTGCATTTCCTTCGTACGAATTTGCACTTCTAGAGGGTCACCATATGGCCCTATTACCGTCGTATGAAGGGATTGATATAAGTTTTGTTTCGGCATTGCGATATAATCTTTAAAGCGGCCAGGCATTGGTTTCCAAAGGGTATGTACGATTCCAAGCACCGCATAGCAATCTTTAATACTATCTACAATAATTCGAACGGCTAATAAATCATAAATTTCATTAAATTGTTTATTTTGCAACACCATTTTGCGATAAATGCTATAAATATGTTTTGGGCGCCCGTAAATTTCCGCATTGATTTCGACTTCTTTTAAATGGGAACGAATTTCGTCCATCACATTTTCTAAATAAGCTTCCCGTTCCGTACGTTTTCTTTTCATTAAGCTAACGATGCGATAATATTGTTGAGGATTTAAATAACGTAGAGCTGTATCTTCCAACTCCCATTTCACTCGGGATATCCCTAATCGATGGGCAAGGGGCGCAAAAATTTCAAGGGTTTCATTGGCAATGCGACGTTGCTTCTCTGTAGATAAGTGCTTTAATGTTCGCATATTGTGAAGGCGGTCAGCTAATTTGATTAAAATAACACGAATATCCTGTGCCATTGCAACAAACATTTTTCTGTGATTTTCTGCTTGTTGTTCTTCCTTCGACATATATTTAATTTTCCCTAATTTCGTCACTCCATCTACGAGCATTGCCACATCATCGCCAAATTCTCGCACTAAATCCTCTCGAGTAACAGAAGTATCTTCCACTACGTCATGGAGAAAACCTGCAGCGATAGTTTCTGGATCCATTTGTAGATCAGCTAAAATACCCGCTACTTGGATAGGATGAATAATATAAGGTTCTCCCGACTTGCGTGTTTGTTCTTTATGGGCTTCTTTCGCCACTTCATAAGCTTTTTTCACAAATTCGACGTGTTCATTATTCATATAAGTTTTGACTTTCGAGAATATATCTTCGGGCGTCAAAATTTGCTCTTTCGCCATATTTGTCCACCTTCAAAAAAATTTTCTGTATTAATATATAAAGATAATTGTATAAAAAGTTTATATTAAATGTAAAGGCAAGTACTCTGGAACTAAGTTATTTTTTTATATTTATTTTAAAATAAGAGTTTGATTTGTCAAAATTTTTTAACATTAGAAAATATTTATTAAAGCAAAAGAATCCGCCTAACTCATAGGAGTTTGCGAATTCTTTTGCTTCTTAATATTGAAGTAAAGCTTTAATTGGATAATTTCCGATTTTTTCGCGACCATTTAATTCAGTTAACTCTATAATGAAGGCGCATCCAGC
>JAAYHP010000590.1 GCA_012735355.1 Lysinibacillus sp.
AGAAGGACATAGTATAATAATGAAAAATGAACATATTTTCATATAAATCGTCAATTAAGATGCAGTATGAAAATTTAAGGGGTATTGGAAATGGAAGATAATCAAGTATATCGAACGAGACAAAGGCGATATAGAAAAAAACGTTTACGAAAAGGAAGAATCCTATTCGTAACATTAGTTATAGTAATTTTAAGTATACTAGCCTATTCTTTTTATCAATATAAGCAAGGATTAGAACTAGCTGGAGAACAACCTGAGGAGAACATCGATTTTATTGCTGATGAAAAAGAGGGGGGCATCGTTAATTTTTTGCTTATCGGAGTAGATAGTAGAGGAGAGGAAAAATCCCGATCCGATACGATGATGGTGCTTTCTTGGAATAAGGATTCAAATGAACTAAAGCTCGTTTCTTTTATGCGAGATATTTATGCGGATATTCCAGGATATGATCATTGGAAGTTAAATACAGCCTACTATTTAGGTGGCGTCCAACTATTAAAAGATACGTTAAATCATATGTTTGATATTCCTATTCACCACTATATGGTGATAGATTTTCAAAGTTTTGAATCATTGATTGATATTTTGGCTCCTAACGGTGTTGAAATTGAAGTGGAAAAAGATATGTCTGCATATATTGGGGTAAGCCTTTCCAAAGGCGTCCAACAATTAAACGGTAAAGAGCTTTTAGGTTACGCTAGATTCCGCCACGATGCAGAAGGAGATTTCGGCAGAGTCGAACGTCAACAAAAAGTAATGGATGCTTTAAAGGACGAACTATTGAAACCACAAAATATTAAAAATTTGCCTAAGCTGATTGGAGCAGCTCAAGGTTATGTGGTGACGGATTTAACTGCTTCCGAAGAATTGAAAACAGCTTTATCTGTGATGGCTGGTGGTACTCCAAACATCGAAAAAATGACAATTCCTGTCGAAGGAACGTATCAATTTAAATCATATCAACGAGCTGGTTCAGTCATCGAAATAGATGTAGAAACGAATAAAGAGATGTTACATGAATTTTTAAATTTAGCGGAGTAAGGAAGTGTATTTCGACAATTTTTCATCATAAAATATTTTTGTCGAAATTGATGAGGTGATTTTTTGGAAAGAGAGAAAGATTTAGAAAGCAGTGCAAAAGTTAGAAGAGAACATTCCATATTTTTTTCAACGAAGTTTATTCGTTTTCTAGGTGGCAAAAATTTATTATTCTCACTTATCATTCTTTTGCTATTAGGTTGTGTAATTTACATTTTCAATAAAGTATCTTTTATTTTTTATCCACTGCAAGTATTGTTTGAAGTTGTCGTTTTACCAGGCGTACTTGCCGTCATTTTATATTATTTATTTAGACCGTTTTTGTTTTTTCTCGAACGATGGATTCCGAGAATTTGGTCTATTTTAATTATCTTTTTGTTAGCTATTTCAGCAATCACATTATTAGTTCTACTAGTTTTCCCATTTTTACGGGATCAATTTACAAATTTAGTTCATGAATTCCCTGTGTATTTTATGGCTGTTGTTGAAGGTACTGTTACCTTCTTAAATAATTCCGGTGCCAGTGAACTCTTTTCTAGGTACAATATTGATTACGATAAAGTTTTAACGGATGTTACAAATAACTTGATTACGACAGTGAGGGAAACTTTCGCGAATATTGCTACAACTGTCGCAAGCGGAATTACCGGATTTGTTTCGGCTGTAACTGGGATTATTTTATCTCTTGTAACAGTGCCGTTCATTTTGTTTTATTTACTATATGAAGGTGAAAAATTTCCCAAATTTATTTTACGAATTTTCCCTCCGCGCATGCGTAACGATGTATCAAAAGTAATGAAAGATATGGATCATCAAATTAGCCATTACATATTGGGTCAAATTTTAGTTTCTTTTTGTATCGGTATTATGATGACCATTGGATTTTTAATTATCGGTTTGGACTATGCCTTTTTATTAGGATTCCTTGCGATGATTACAAGCGTCGTTCCGTATTTAGGACCTGCAATTGCCATTACACCAGCTATCATCATTGCCATCGTTAATTCACCATTTATGGTTGTGAAATTAATCATCGTTTGGACGATCGTGCAATTGATTGAAGGGAAATTCATTACGCCAAATATTATGGGAACTTCCTTAAAAGTACATCCTATTACCATTATTTTCGTGTTGTTAACAGCAGGCTCCTTATTTGGTGTCGCAGGTGTCGTATTAGGTATACCAGGCTATGCCTTATTAAAAGTATTAGTTACGTATTTATTCGATTTGTTTAAAAAGCGTTATAATCGCTATGAAACAAATGAAGCAAATAAATATGATATGGAATAAATAATTTTATAATGAACAAGAGGTTGGGACATATAGCTAATTTAATTAAGAATCAGTGAAGAAGCATAGTATAAAAATGATATGCAACGAAAATTGATTGGAGTGACGGGGCGACTCCAACGGGAACAGCACGAAACCCGAGACCCCGCAGGAG
>JAAYHP010000064.1 GCA_012735355.1 Lysinibacillus sp.
ATCGTTTACACCTAGCTGGTTTCGGTACTCTCTAATTTTTCGGTATAATGGACTACATTTGCAAAACGTGTCGAAAATGCGGTGTTTCGGTACTCTCTAATTTTTCGGTATAATGAACGTAAGTATTATAAATGAAAAGTGGGTGGTAATATGCGGGAAGCTTTGTTAATTGTTGATATGAGCAATGATTTTGTGGCGGATGATGGGAGTTTAACTGCAGGAAAGCCTGCGCAAGAAATTGTTCCTTACATTGTTGAAAAGGCGAAGGAATTTTTGGAAGAGGACCACATCGTTGTAATTGCGATGGATGCTCATCAGGAAAATGACCCTCACTTCGAATTGTGGCCGCCTCATAATGTGGTTGGCACTGACGGACAACAACTATATGGAGAATTGAACACTTGGTATGAAGAACATAAAGACCATCCGAATGTGTTGATGCTTCCGAAAGAAAATTATAATGCTTTCTACAATACAGGACTTGCGGACAAATTGCGCGCTCTTAATGTGGAAAAAGTTCACGTTTGTGGTGTGTGCACTGATATTTGTGACTTTTTAACAATCGCTGGGGCGGATGCAGAAGGTTTTAAAACAGCTATTCATAAACGGGGAGCTTCAACCTTTACAGGGCAGGGCGATCTTTTTATTGAACATATGAAAAGATGTTTCTTCACGGAGATTATTGAATAAAGGTTCGCTACTTTTAATATGTAAAAAGGACATAGCATGTTGATAAACTAATATGCTATGTCCTTTCTTCATTACTCAATCTGTTAAAGTCGTCTTTCATAGTAAATTAAGGTTGAGATTGCAATAATAAATGAAAGAAACACGATCAATGCAAAGGTGAGAAGCATACCTAATAACAACTCATTTGGTATCCATGTATACAAAAGAATGAATAGTAACACCAATCCCATGCAAACTGTTTGGATTATATGAAAACTTTTACTGAGACTTTTTTGAGTCACATATTGATTTCGTTCATCGTTTTCTTCTAAATGACTTTTCCGCACCTTCTCCTTCGATAAGCAATTTCGAAATTCAACAAAGGAATAGATTAATGCAATACATGTTAAAAAACTTATTTTCAAATCAAACCCTTTTGTAATAAGGACATACAGGAAAAATAGACCAAATATGAAACTAACAATGCTTAATAAAAATTTCTTTTTACTATAGATTTTCATACATTTGATCCTCCAATGCTTTATTTTCTGCTAAACAAAAAAGATTCTCCACTGTTGTTTCAAAGACACAAGCTAAACGATAGGCTAACATAATCGATGGTTTATACTGTCCTTTTTCCAATGAAATGATTGTGCGCTGAGTGACAAAAACTAGTTCGGCTAACTCTTTCTGTGTCAATTTGTACTTGTTTCGATATTCCCTTACTCGATTTTTCACCATATCTCCACCTTGAACATGAAGTGAACTTCACATGAAGTATATTTCATATTTTAGTATACAATTATTTACATTTCAATGATGACTCCTACTTGTTTGAATAGCTATCGTTCTATGTAACCTCAATTCTGCAAGGCAAAATCCAATTCATTCCATCTTTAACTATAAATACCCAAACAATCCCTCTTGCCGTCTCAATGGTCTCAATTTAAAATAAAGAATAGAACAAACGTTCCCTTCATACAATACATAACGGAGGTGATGCAATGCTTGCAATGCGAAAAAATCCATTGAACTACAGCGATTATAGCCCGGAAGAATTATACAAACATCTTCCAAACCGTTCGATTATTTGTATCGATATGCGCTGCTTTTATGCTAGCTGTATGGCGATGCTTCATAACTTAGATCCGATGAAAGAGCCGATTGCTGTTGTAGGAAACTTTGAGCAAAAGGGGAGTATCGTGCTTGCAGCATCGCCACCGATGAAAAAACGCTTTGGCATTAAAACCGGTTCCAGGCTTTTTGAAATACCAAACCATCCGGAAATCAAACTGTTCGAACCGAAAATGGAGTTTTTCGTGGAAATGTCGATGGCCATTACCGATTTAATCAATCAATTTGTTCCGAAAGAGGCGATTCATGTATATAGCGTGGATGAAAGCTTCGTGGATTTAACAGGTACGGAAAAACTTCGGGGTTCAACAGAAGAAACAGCAAAATTTATTCAAGAAAGTATTTATCGTCAATTTCAAATTCCAAGCGCAGTGGGCATGGGGCCGAACATGCTTATGGCG
>JAAYHP010000591.1 GCA_012735355.1 Lysinibacillus sp.
AAAAGAGAAATATTAAATGGGGACAAGAAGCTTTTCTTGTCCCACGATTTTTGGCTCATTCGGATTTTCTAACACGAAATTTATTGCATTCAGAACTGTAGCTTTCCACCAATCAATATTTATCATAGAATGATTGAATTTCTTTAGGATTGTTTGTTACAGTCAATGCGAGCATTAATAAAATTCGTGCTTTTTGTGGATTTAAAGAGTCCGAACTAATAAATCCTTCTTTAGGAGAAACAGTTCCTGATCCTACACGAGAAGATAGAACAACTGTCACTCCATTATCCATTGCGTATTTAACACCTTCGAAAGATTTTGATGACAATGTACCATCTCCAGGTGCGGCAACAATAATCCCTTCAGCACCATTTTCTACTGCAGCCTTGTACATATATGTAGGATTGTTTTGATATCCGTAAATGATATCAACTTGAGGCAATTTTTCGATATTCGTGATATCGAATGGTGTAGCAGTTGTATGTAATCGTGCAACATGATTATAGTAATATGGTTTTCCAGCAATGATAGCTCCTAAATAACCGTTTTCGATTGATTTAAAGGCATCTGGCGCTGTCGTATTGATTTTTGTTATGTTTCTAGGTGAGGCAATTCTGTCGTTAAGCGTTACAAGAACACCTTTTCCTTTAGAACTTTCATGACTCGCTAACAATACTGCATTGTATAAATTAAATGGTCCATCTGCACTCATTGCAGTTGCTGGGCGCATAGCTGCAGTTAATACTACTGGCTTATCGCTTTTTACAACTAAGTTTAAAAAGTAAGCTGTTTCTTCTAAAGTATCTGTACCGTGAGTTATAACAATGCCATCTACATCATCAGAAGCCAACAATTCATTTACTCTTTTCCCTAATTTCAGAAGGATATCATTTGTAATGTCTGTACTATCAACATTCACTATCTGTTCACCAGTAATATTTGCAATTTCCTTCATTTCAGGAACCGCTGCAATTAAAGTTTCAACAGCCAAATCCCCTGATTTATATCCAGTTGTTTGAGTTGTTGAAGAACCTGTTCCAGCAATTGTTCCACCCGTTGCTAAAATGGAAATATTTGGTAGTTCTTTTGATTTTTCATTGTTTAATGAGGCTTCGACTGTTTCCGTATAATCTTTTGCTAATGCTGTAAAACTTGGCACAAATCCGGAAATTGCGACAATAGTTGCAACAATCAAGGTTATAAAATAATAATTCTTTTTCATAAACATTGACCTCCATTTTCTCAATTTATCCGATTATGAGCCAGAAAGTTAATTAGAGAAGGTTTCCGTGTTCTTTTCATCAAAAATATTAACTAAGCATATATACCTACTCGAATTAACCGAAAACAATTATATCAATCCTCTTATACATTATCAAAATTTTCATATTATTTAAGGTACTTATGCCCATTTGATAACATTTTTATATCATTTATTTTAATATTTCATAATTTATTGATTTTAAAAATATCCCAATTTAAAAATATTTTTTACAGTAATGTATTTAAATCCCAAATAAAACATTTAAAAAGTTGCATTTTTTATCTTTAGATCGATACTGTTTAAGTAAATAATGATAATTATTCGTCCCTTAATCTCCTTATTCACATATATATATATTTAGTAACAATTTATAAGGAGTGTATAAATGCCAACGATTAGCCTTTGTATGATTGTAAAAAACGAGGAAGAAGTATTGGAGAACTGTTTAAGAAGCGCAGCACATATTTGCGACGAAATCATAATTGTTGATACCGGTTCAGAAGATAAAACAAAGGAAATTGCTCGCAAGTTTACAGATAAAATTTATGACTTCGAGTGGATTGATGATTTTTCAGCAGCAAGAAACTTTTCCTATAGTAAAGCTACAAAAGATTACATTCTATTGTT
>JAAYHP010000592.1 GCA_012735355.1 Lysinibacillus sp.
CCCGTGGAAAGCGTCCCCGGAACGGAAATCAATTTTCAGTTTAATATCAAAAACTCATCATTTTCTTTTAAGAGAAAATGATGAGTTTTTACTTTTGTCCCAACCTCTTTACTTTTGTCCCAACCTCTTATTTTATTTTTAAACATATTTATTCCCTTTTTGGGAAATATAAAGGTATACGATTTTACTGTCCTGAATTTCCTTTTAATTGTTGCTGAGCCATTTGCACAAGACGTTTCGTAATTTCTCCACCAACAGAACCATTGGCACGAGCTGCCGTATCTGGTGAAAGGCTTACGCCAAACTCTTGGGCAATTTCGAATTTCATTTGATTAAGTGCGGCTTCCGCTCCCGGAAATAGCAATTTATTTGAACTTCGATTCGCCATAAGTTTCACCTCCTTGTGCCATTTAGAATGGACAAAGAGAATCTTTTAATACTTTTTAAATGTAGGGAACATTGAGAGCGACTGGAAATCTTTCAATAGAAATGAATCAATCCTTCTCCCCGTTTTTCTCCATAAAAAGATATGTTATGATATTTTGAAAGTTGACTTGGTAAGAAAATCGTTAACTTTATCAAGGGGGAGAAATTATGTATCAATTACGGGGACACCACCTTTTTTGTTTGCTTGGATTTCGAGGGATGGGCTATTCAAAAGAATTTGCGGAAAATATGAAAAAAGTCCATCAACATTTGCGTGCAAATCCGAAAACACCTATCCAAATTATTGAAGGACCAGATCATTTATGCGAAAAGTATCCGAATGATGGAACATATCATTGTAAAGATCGAAACATTTATGAAAGAGATACGCAAATTTTAAATAGGCTCGGAATAGAAATTGGATCAGTGCTAACGTGGGAAGAAATCGAAATGCATATAAAAAAGCATGCCATTCCAGAAGATATTCATACATACTGCGAAAATTGCTCTTGGCGCTCTTACGGTGTTTGCGAAGAAGGTATAAAAAGAATATTGAATGATGAAGGTTTATGGGAAATAAAATAAATACATAATGAATTATTTCAATGTGGCTGTCTGAATCTTGTATTCAGTACAGCTTTTTTTCGGCACTTTTTGCAATCAAATTTTTATTATTAAAGGAATTAATTAAATATAACTACCTTATTTCATGTGACAATAGTGCAATTTCCAGTCGGAAAGTACACAATTTTTCTACTATTTAGAAATAACAATTTTCTTTTATTTTTATAATTTCATGCTAAACTATACCTATCTTAAATGTCCATTCAGAGCATACATTTGTCCATTGCAAAATCCACCTTAAACGTACATGTGTGTTTTTCATTTGAAATTTACAACTATTGGAGGATTATATGAAAAAGTTATATCAAACTTGGAGTCGTATTAGTTTAGTAAAACGAATCGTAGTCGGATTAATCTTGGGGATTCTTTTAGCTGTAACTGTACCCCAAACATTTAGTTGGATATCAATTTTTGGAAATTTATTTGTTAGTGCACTAAAAGCTGTTGCACCTGTTTTAGTTTTATTATTAGTTGTGAATGCCATTGCGAGTCATAAAAGTGGTACTAAAACGAATATGAAATTGATTTTAGCTCTTTATGCTGTTGCTACTTTTTCAGCAGGAGCTGTTGGGGTAATTGCAAGTTTTCTATTCCCAACCACTTTAACATTAAAGGCAAGTGCAGAGGATGTAACGCCTCCAGAAGGTATTGCAGAAGTTTTCCAAACATTATTATTTAATATCTTTACAAATCCGGTAGATGCATTAATGAATGCAAATTACATTGGTATTTTAGCTTGGGCAATCCTTCTTGGAGTTGCATTGAAGAAAGCTTCTGATTCTACGAAAACAATGATTTCAAATCTTTCAGAAGCGATTATGACAATTGTTAAATGGGTAATTGATTTTGCACCAATTGGTATTATGGGGCTTGTTTTTGATTCTGTTTCTACAAGTGGATTATCTACTTTAGGAGAATATGGAAGACTCCTTTTAGTACTACTTGGTTGTATGTTCTTTGTAGCTCTTGTCGTAAATCCATGGATCGTTTTTGTGTGTACTCGCAAAAATCCATATCCACTTATTTGGATTTCATTAAAAGAAAGTGCGATTTTTGCCTTCTTTACTCGAAGCTCAGCAGCAAACATTCCAGTAAACTTAGCATTATGTAAAAAATTAGGTTTAGATGAAGATACATACTCTGTATCAATTCCATTAGGTGGAGCAATTAACATGGCTGGTGCTGCAATCACAATTTCAGTATTAACTCTAGCCACTGCCCATACGTTAGGCATTCAAGTTGACATTATGACATCGATTATTTTAGTCGTAATTGCTGCACTTTCAGCCGCAGGAGCTTCAGGTGTTGCTGGTGGATCATTATTATTAATCCCGGTTGCTTGTAGTTTATTTGGTATTTCCAACGATATTGCAATGCAAGTTGTTGCGATTGGATTCATTATTGGGGTATTACAAGATTCTTGTGAAACAGCATTAAACTCTTCATCTGACTTTGTATTTACTGCCGCTGCAGACATGGCTAAGAAGCGTAAAGAAGCGAAATCAAATTAATATGTATTATTGTTGCCCTTTGCTCGTAATGAGCAGGGGGTTTTTTTCTATATCCCACTCAAAAATTAATAAGGCGCTGCTCACATAATCATTTCTCGAGCAGCGCCTTTAATCAAATTCGTCTATATCACCATACAATTCAACATGCTTATCCAATTGCTATGTTGCCTCCTTTAATAACGTTTTATTATTTTCCAATACTTTAATAATTTGTTGAAGGATTTTTTCTTCCACCGCAGGGGTCGAATTAATTTCCTTCCTTATAATTTTATTTAATTCTAAAATGGTACTCACTTCGAGACGATGCTTTTCAGCTAACTGAAATGCTCGCTCTAACTGACCGGTTATCATCGGCATTCCTCCCAATTATTTAGTTACTTCTATTTTATGATTTTTTGATTAATTTTTCACCTGTTAAAAGCATTATTTTTTTCATTTTTTTATAAATTTCGCAAAGAAATCACTTCTATATTAATTAACTGTTAAGCACATATGTGTGAAACATTTGAATAAACTGTAGTAGTTCTTCGACAAAATAGAGAAAGGTAAGATAGATGAATCACGATTGGATAGTTGACGATACCTTTCAAAATTTAAGTCAAAAAAACATGACCTTCGAGGAAGTTTTTCAGCATATCGTACAGTTTATAAAAAAAGATCCCACCGGAAACTTTAGC
>JAAYHP010000593.1 GCA_012735355.1 Lysinibacillus sp.
AATCTTCCAACAATTATATGAAAGTCACGAAATACTATGAGATAAAAGGAGTTCCTACAATAGAAGCCAATGCTGTGGAGGACGGTGAACATTGGGTGAAGGCGGTGTATGTGGATAAAGCGCCTTTCCATATTAATAACATTTTGACCCATCCATTGTTCAAAAGTGCCGTGGTGATTGTTATCGTATTGGCGGTTGGTTTCTACTTGCGGAAAAGAAATTTACTTTAGGAGTGGAGTCGGTATGCTAAAGGAAGCAAGTACGTTAGCTATAGCATTTTTTATCATATCGTCGATAGTGCAATTCATTTTTCAGCAAGAAGTTCAATTGTTTTTTAATTTAGGGTCTTCTTTTGCTGCTTTCTTGCTCCTTCTGCTTTTTAATTGGGCAAATGTACCTTATCTATGGAAGAAAGATAAAGAGGTTAAATGAATAGTGTAGATTTGCACTGTTAAAACAGAACTACAATAAAAAGAAGGAAAGCAACTCTTTTCACGAAAGTAGTTGCTTCCCTTCACCACGTCGAACTCTACTTTTCTGAATCCATTCCGGAATAAAGTTAGAGTGTTGTATTTATACTATGATTATTTTATAAAAGACTCAAAAAAGTACTGAATTTCAGCAGCCCATAAAATCAGATAGTACATTTTATCGAAATATATCATAATTCCAAGAATCACAATAATTGCACCACCCAATTTCATTAGACTACTAGAATATTTTAAGATAAATTTAGTCTTACTAATAAAAAATGCCATAATAATGAAAGGTATACAAAAGCCTAGTGAATAAGCTGTTACAACCGCTAAAGTTTGAGTTGGGTTAACTAAGCTACCATAGGTTATGATAGAGCCAAATATCGGTCCAATACACGGAGTCCATCCCGCCGAAAAAACAAACCCTACAATAAAAGAATTTAAATAAGAAGTTGATTTTTTATTATAATTAAATCGTCTTTCTTTAAACATAAATTCAGGTTTGATAATCCCCATCATAAATAACCCCATGAATACAAGAAAGACACCACCAAACATTCGAATTATTGTTTGATTAGTAGAAAATAAATTGTTGATTGTACTTAACGAAAAGCCTAAAATGTAGTAAATAATGGAAAAACCTAACGAGAAAAACAAAGAGTGAATTAGTACTTTTCTTTTAAATGAATTGTTGCTATTATTCTTTAAATCATTTATCGAAATTCCTGTTATGTAGGAGATAAATGATGGATATAGCGGTAAACAACATGGCGAAATAAAGGCTAATATTCCGCCAGCAAAGGCTAAAAATATCGTAATATTTTCCATAAATACCCACCTCGGTTATATAATACCATATTATTTAATTGAAATATATGAATAGTGAGGTATAGAAATGGAGAAAAAAAGAAAAAGAGCTTTATACAGATCTGTTTTTTTAATTGTTTCATTTTCAATAATAGGTATTACAATATATTTATCATCATTTATTGAAGATAAAAACGCTTTATCTACCGTAGGGGATCCAGCTCCAAATTTTATTGGCAAGACTTTAACTGGTGAAAAGCTAGAGTTAAAAGAACATGCTACTGAAAAAACGCTGATAAATTTTTGGGGAACATGGTGTGAACCGTGTAAACGCGAAATGCCAGCTTTAGAAAATGTTTATTCTCAATATAAAGATGAAGGTTTTTCAATTGTTTCTGTCAATTTAGGTCAATCAAACTTTGTAGTTGAACAATTTATTGAACAATACAATTTAAGTTTTCCAGTGATTATAGATAAGGATAAATCAATTCGACAAGCATATTATGTAGGAAATCTTCCAGTTTCTTTTTTAATAAATTCTGAAGGTGAAATTATTAAAGTACACGAAGGAGAACTATCTGAAAAAATGCTGGAAGAATGGATTAATTTATAGAAAAGAGGTTGGGACATATAGCTAATTTAATTAAGAATCAGTGAAGAAGCATAGTAAAAAAATGATATGCAACGAAAATTGATTGGAGTGACGGGGCGACTCCAAAGGGAAC
>JAAYHP010000594.1 GCA_012735355.1 Lysinibacillus sp.
AGCAGGTACTGAAAAAGGGGTAACTGCACTTCAAATGGATATTAAAATTGATGGCTTGTCTCGTGAAATTCTAGAAGAAGCGTTAATGCAGGCAAGAGCTGGGCGCATGAAAATTTTAGAACACATGATGCAAACTATTTCAAAACCAAGAGAACACCTATCGAAATATGCACCAAAAATTATTACGATTAAAATTAATCCAGAAAAAATTCGCGATGTCATTGGTTCTGGCGGTAAAACAATCAATAAAATTATCGATGAAACAGGCGTAAAAATTGATACAGAACAAGACGGAACAATTTATATTTCTTCGACAGATGAAGCGATGAATGTACGAGCGAAAGAAATCATTGAAGAAATCGTACGCGAAGCAAAAGTCGGAGAATACTATTTAGCAACAGTAAAACGAATTGAAAAATTCGGCGCATTTTGTGAAATCTTCCCAGGAAAAGATGGATTACTCCATATTTCTGAAATTCAAGAAGAGCGCACAAACAAAGTTGAAGACGTACTGAAGGTTGGAGATCAATTGCTTGTGAAAGTAATTGATATTGATGCTCAAGGACGCATTAATTTATCCCGCAAAGTTGTGATTAAAGAGGATAAGGAACGTGCGAAAGAAGCAAAAAATTAAATAATATATGCAGTAAAATGAAGTCAGAGGTTGTAGGAAGAAGGGCAACCTCTTTTTATTTGCCTTTTTATTTGTCTATTGTAATATAGAAAATATGTTTTTGAATTTTTTATAGTTTTGTAGAAAGAGGTTGGAAATTGGTAAAAGTATATACTTGTCAAAATGGTGTTAGAATTGTGTACGAACACATTCCATACGTTCGGTCAATTTCTGTCGGGATTTGGGTTGGTGCAGGTTCAAGGTTTGAACAACCGGAAGAAAACGGCATTACCCATTTTATTGAGCACATGTTATTTAAAGGAACTACGACTCGTTCTGCTCGCCAAATTGCGGAAGAATTTGATCGAATTGGTGGGGAAATCAATGCCTTTACTTCGAAGGAAAATACTTGCTATTATGCTAAAGTACTAGACCATCACGGAAAATTGGCGATTACGATATTAGCAGATATGTTTTTTAATTCCGTGTTTCAAGCGGAAGAGTTAGAAAAGGAACGACAAGTCGTATTAGAGGAAATATTAATGAGCGAAGATGCTCCCGATGACGATATCCACGAACGTTTATGGAAAGTCATGTATCCTCAAGATGCGTTAGGGCTGCCTATTTTAGGAACGAAAGAAACACTACAAACCTTTGATAAAGAACGTATTCAAGCATATATGAATAAACATTACTATCCAAAGAACGTCGTCATTTCTGTTGCAGGAAACGTTTCAAAAGAGTTGTTATTACATATAGAATCATTGTTTAGTCATTTTGAAGCATCGAAAGAAGCGGTTCCATTAAAATTAACATATCCGGCATTCCATTCGGGTCAATTTGTAAAAGAGAGGGACGTAGAGCAATCCCATTTAGCAATGAGTTTTCCTGCCGTAGGATTAAGAGATTCCAATTATTATAGTTTTATCGCATTCAATAATGTATTAGGTGGCAATATGTCTTCACGGCTTTTCCAAGAAGTGCGGGAAGAAAAGGGGTTAGCTTATTCCATTTTCTCTTATCCGTCTTGTTACATGGATGTAGGTGCTTTAACGATTTATGGAAGTACAAACAAACAACAACTAGGTTTGTTGCAGGAGACGGTTTTACAAACGATAGAAAAGGTGAGAAAAGAAGGAATTGCTGAAAGCGAGCTCGTGAATGGGAAAGAGCAATTAAAAGGAAGCCTTATTTTGAATTCGGAGAGCACGACGAATCGGATGAGTCGAAATGGGCGGAATGAACTTGTTCACGGACGGCATGAAACTATAGATGAAGTGATTGACAGAATTGATAAGATTTCAATGGATTCGATGAATGAGTTGATTGAGAAGATTTTATGTGTGGAGCCGGCGACGGCAGTGATTGGCCAAGGTGTAGGTAGCGTGATGGATCAATTGGCAAAATCATAAGTTATTTGGAACGAGCAAAGGGTGGTTGTCATTCTTTGCTC
>JAAYHP010000595.1 GCA_012735355.1 Lysinibacillus sp.
ATATTTTCTGTACGTCCCCAATGTCAAATTTGATTTTTTCGATTTTTGGGGGTTTCTCCTTAACTTCTAAATGTTGAATTCTTGCCTCCACATTTTTAATAGCGCGATCCAAATTCGCTTTTGCTCTTTGATTGCCCATCTTGTGGAGTCTAGCCTCAGAGTTACCCATCCTTCGGGGAGTTTTTCGAATGGATTTTACTTTTTCTCGTGTAGAAATTATAACCCTTTCTAGTCTCTTCTATTCCTTAACATATTGATCATATTCAAATTGTGCTAGCTCTCGCTCTTCAGTTTTTTGCTTAATATATTCACTATAGTTACCGGAATAGGTTTTGATTTTCCCTTCTTCTATTTCGATTATTTTGTTACAAAGGCTATCTAGCAAATCTCGATCGTGAGAAATCAAGACTAGGGCACCAGAAAAGTTGGCAAAGGAATTTTCGACTAATTGAATTCCTTCAATATCCATATTACTAGTGGGTTCATCAGCGAAAATGATGGCATGATTTTGACCTAGGCTGGCCGCCAGCTTAAAGCGGTTTCTTTCTCCTCCGCTCATACTCTCCCGATAGGTTTGGGGAACTTTAAATTTTGAAGCCGTCTCTTGTTTTATTGTTTTTTCTTCAGGGGGCTCTAGTTGGGAGATATAGGCGCATTCCCCATAAAGTTTTACCCATCCTTCATCAGGCTCTATTCTTTGGCTTAAAAGGTTCAATAGTGTTGTTTTTCCTGCCCCATTTACGCCCACAATACCAATACGATCTTGATCATATATGCAGAGATTTTCAATATCCAAAATAAGACGATCTCCAAAAGATTTTTTTAGATTTCTACATTCGACTAATAAAATAAAAACCCCTCCTAAATTTACCGGAGAGGATAGTATCTATCAGACCATAACCATACCAAAAAAACTATATCTTCTATTGCCCATGGCCATAAGCCAAAAAACAAAAAATAAGCACACTCTCTCTGGCAACAGAATCTACAGCAAAGTATAGTTATCGAAAGCTATCTACAGAAGTCAGTACTATCCACTCACTGGTAAAAAATGCATGATTGTTAAGCCGTTTTCCAACGACTTTCTCAAAACTTCATTACATTTTCCTTCCTAGTTAAGTGAATTAGTTGTACATTTTCTGCAGATACCTTACCTTTCTTAAATTTTTTATTAGGCTCTTCATTAGCCTATAGCCTATTGACTGCAATTATAATAAATATTTAACTTTTCTGTCAAGTTTCAATGTAACATAGGTTATTTAACTATCACACCATTAAATGCATTTAGTTAATAATTTCGCCTTTGTTTTTAGCTGTTTTTTCACGCCATTCTTGTTGCTGAGTAGTTGTCATTTTCATCCACTCTGTTACTTCACCTATAATTCTTAAAGGTTCCGTCGAGCGATAAGAACGTGTTAAGTTACCAGGGAATTTTTTATCCGTAACATTTGGATCGTTTTCAAATTCACCTGTTGGTTCTATTATATAAATGCGTTCCCTTCCTTCTCTTTTTGCTAATGTTGCTGCTAGTCCAGCAACATTAATATTAGCAGTGAAATAAACGTGGTTCATTTTAATTTCGGGATTGAAATTTGAAATTCCACCCGCTGTCAGTAGATCACCAATTTTCAAATCTGCCTTTGTCCCATGATAAAATGGACCTTCATCAGTATGTGCAGCCTTAGCTGAATTGGACAATTCATAATTTCTTTTTGCATTCTCGGAATCACCCAACTTCTCATAACATTTGGCAATGTGTAAATATAACGTTGGGTATGCACTTTTAACATTATCATCATTGATCTTTAGGGCACACTGTAGAGAAGTCTCCATCCATTTTAATTTGTCTGTAACACTCTTTTGTATACGAGCTATATGATAAGATGCGATAAATCTTTCATAGTCATCAGTAGCTTCGTCCCATGCTTTATGAAACATCGTGATTGCACCCTCACTGTTTCCACTTTCCTCCAATTCCATTCCACTTATACAGAGTTTATTAATAGGATTATTTGGATTAAATATTTTATTCATTTCATCTTTCCTCCAAATAGTTATGATGAGTAAATACAGAAGCTAACTTCTTAAAACTTCTCCATTGGCTTGCAGTTAGCTAATTCTTCAATTAATTGAGCTGACCAAATTATTAGTATGGCAAATTCCCCCGAAGAAATACCAATAATGTACTATCGAAGTATAGCAGTCGAAATTCAGAATAAACAGTCTATTTTCGCCATTTTATACATGTTATAATTAAATTGGGAAGAGAATATTTGGCCCTGCTGGTGACTTGAATGATATCCACTCCCCTACCTAATTTTATTAAGGTGGGTGATTTTTAGATGAAACATAAGAATTCTCCCAAAGAGACAAGAGAAAGAATGAGATTTGAAGAGCTTAAAAAAAATCCAACAGGTACACTAAATGATGGATTTAATCGAGCTGAAAATGGGAGTTTAGGAAATTTAGGAGAAGGCATAGGATGGAAAGGTATCGGAATATTAATTTTGATATTATTTATTGGTTTTGTAATATACCAACTTTTATTTTGAATTTATTTAATAAGTACAAACAAAGGCTGAACTGCTCACTGGAAAGTAAACAGTTATAATAAAAATTTTTAATACGGCATGAGATTTAAAAGAGCAAATGGTTTACCGATTAATCGATTTTCTGCACCAAATAAAGTAGAGGCAAGATAAGAAAACCTCATCTTGCCTTATTTTTCATTTTAAAATTAACTGCGATACACACTCAACGTGCAACGAGCGGGGTGGATTGATGTCTTTTACATTGTCG
>JAAYHP010000596.1 GCA_012735355.1 Lysinibacillus sp.
CTCGAGTTTCGGGCTGTTCCCGTTGGAGTCGCCCCGTCACTCCAATCAATTTTCGTTGCATATCATTTTTTTACTATGCTTCTTCACTGATTCTTAATTAAATTAGCTATATGTCCCAACCTCTTTTCATAGCTATTATTCCTCTTCCATTTCCTCAACCATTTCATCGAAGGCTTCGGATACTTTATCAAACTCTTCATCAGATTCGATGGCATCAAAGTCTCCATTTTCATCCACTTTTAAGAAAAAGACTTCAATATCTTCTTCCACATCTTCATGTAAATCATCTACAAAAGCTACTGCCACATAATCTTGATCGTCTACCGTTAATGTTGCAATAACTTCTACCTCTTGTTCTTCCTGTTCGTCACCAATCGTAAATACTTCGCCGATTTCAATTTTTTTCATGAAATTGCCTCCTTTTATTTAAATGCCAACTCGACTTAATTATGTGCCGCAAAAGGTTACATACGGTTCATCTGGACGTTCGGGCAATGTACAGTATTCCTCTTGTTCCGCTGAATATGCATATGGTTTTGATAATATCGATAGCAACTTATCCATCACTGTATAATCTCCCCGCTCCACAGCAGCTTCTAACGCTTCTTCCACCCGGTGATTTCTTGGAATAACTGCAGGGTTATGTTGTTTCATCAGTAGCTCTATATCCGCTTCATGTTGATGTTTGAGCCTTGCTTCGTAACCTTGATACCAATCCTGAAACTCAGGTGTTTTAAAGAATGGCTCTTGGAAATTACGTAACGTTAGGGACCTAAAGGTGTTCGTATAGTCTTGCTTATGTTTTTCCATCAATTGCAATAAGTTATGAATAAGTTTTTCATCTTCCGCTTCTTCATTAACGAGTCCTAGTTTTTTACGCATTCCATCAAGGTAGTTGTTCACGTATAAGTCTGGGTAAGTTGCAATTGCTTCTTGGGCTAAAGTTTTTGCCTTCTCTTCTTTTTCGTCAAGGAGCGGAAGGAGCGATTCTGCAAACCTCGCTAAATTCCAGCCACCAATCTTTGGTTGATTTTTATACGCATAACGACCGTACGTATCAATAGAACTAAAGACGGTTTCCGGATCAAATGTATCCATAAAGGCACAAGGTCCGTAGTCGATAGTTTCTCCACTAATTGTCATATTATCAGTGTTCATTACCCCATGAATAAATCCAACGAGTTGCCATTTTGCAATTAATGCTGCTTGTTTTTCAATGACTTCTTTTAAGAACGCTAGATAAGGATTCTTTTCATCTTTCAAGTGTGGATAATGTCTCCCTATTGTATAGTCAGCTAGGGCTTTTAGTTACTCTTTTGATGTATAATTTCTTGCAAATTGAAAAGTGCCTACACGAATATGGCTTGAGGCGACTCTCGTTAAAATAGCACCGGGAAGAAATCGCTCACGAAGAACCTTTTCCCCTGTCGTCACGACGGCTAAACTTCTCGTCGTAGGAATACCAAGGGCATGCATCGCTTCACTTATAATGTATTCCCGAAGCATCGGGCCTAAAGTAGCCCGACCATCTCCTCCACGAGAATAAGGAGTGCGGCCAGAACCTTTGAGTTGGATATCCATACGAACGTTTTTCTGCGTAATATGTTCCCCTAATAGAATGGCACGACCATCTCCAAGCATCGTGAAGTAACCGAATTGATGCCCAGCATAGGCTTGGGCGATTGGTTCAGCTCCTTCAGGTGTGTAATTCCCTGCGAAAGTGGCGATCGTTTCATCGTTTTGAAGGGCTTCTTCGTTAAGATTGAGCTCTTTTGCGAGGGATTTATTGAATATGATTAATTTAGGTGACGCAACCGGTGTCGGCAGTTGCTTTGTATAGAAACTGGATGGGAGCTTCGTGTAACTGTTGTCGAAATTCCATCCTAGACTTAGTTTTGTGTGCATTTTAATCGTTCCTTTTTTAATATTTTGTTCGATACCTTTTTGATTATTAAACTACTCACGACTTGCATCGTCAATGATCCACTGTGCCGCGCTAAGCAAATCGGGAAAAGTTGCATCAGCTAGCGGGTCGCTCTCGCCAATAAATACAGTCTTCGTTCCCGCTTTCTTTCCAGCTTGAATGTCCGTATCCGTATCTCCGACCATGTATGATTTAGACAAATCGACATTGTATTTTTCAGCCAAGTCTTCAATCATTTTAGAGCCTGGTTTACGGCATAGGCAGCCTGCTTTGGGCTTATGAGGGCAGTAAGCGACGTCGTGAATAATCGCTCCTTCCTTTTTTATTTCCTCCATCATATGTTCGTGAACCTTTTGAAGCTGAGTTTCTTTCATAAATCCAAGGCCAACCCCACCTTGGTTTGTCACAACAAATATGTAGTCGAAATAGTCATTAAGTTTTCGAATAGCCTCTGGAACGCCAGGAAGAAAATAAAGATCTTTCGGTCGATTGACGAACTTCACTCGTTCTGTGAGCACCTCGTTAATGACTCCATCCCGATCTAAAAAAACTGCTGTTTTCATTGTATTCCCCCCTTTCTTTTATTGTGAACGGGTTTGGGGAAATTATTTCGATTTTGTATGAAATCAGAGCATGATTTTTTTGATTGTCTAATATTTGTTTGAGTTTGGCTAATATGTTGGGCTGGTTGACTAATATCGCAATGCCAAGGAGTTCGTTTTTTCGGATTGGCTAATATTTTGACTATAGTGGCTAATTTCTTAGGCAAGTTGACTAATATGTGCTCGACTTTGACTAATATCGCAATGC
>JAAYHP010000597.1 GCA_012735355.1 Lysinibacillus sp.
CTCGAGTTTCGGGCTGTTCCCGTTGGAGTCGCCCCGTCACTCCAATCAATTTTCGTTGCATATCATTTTTTTACTATGCTTCTTCACTGATTCTTAATTAAATTAGCTATATGTCCCAACCTCTTTCATTTATTTATTAATATTCCTTCTATCTAAAAACATTTGACTATATTCCAACTTGCTGAATCCCATATTTTGATAGAATTTTTTTGCTCTTTCATTCTCTTCCTCTACTTCTAATCTTAATCTAGCGATTGAAGAATCAAGATTTGTTTTAAGATAATTAAAAAATTCCTTCCCTAACCCTTTTGAACGAAACTCCTCCAAAATAAATATTTCATCAATCCAGAGTGTAAATCCTCCCGCTTCTTGGGAATACATTTTGGATGTAATAGCGTATCCGACAGGTTTTTCTTCGTATTCAAAAATATATCCTTCAATATAATCACTCGAGCGCATCATTTCGTTAAATGCATCGATATGGTGTTTTTTGGGTATTGGATGTAGTACAGCATCGGACGCATAAAATTGTTCAGCCATATCGAAAAAAATCTCTGCATCCTCATTTTTTATTTTTCTGATCATCATTTATCTACCGCCTTTTAAATTAACCAAAATTCTTCTTGTATTTATTAAGGAACGTAATTGATATAAAGTACCCGATTATAGGTGATATCCCGTATCCCATAATTGGCATTGGAAAATTACCAATGAAAGTTACAATTATCATCGTAAAGAAGTAAACTCCTAATGCATATGAAACAGTGGTATTTTTTCCATAAAAGAATGGAATTATTAATAATATAAGAGATAAAATGCCCATAATGAGCCAAACAATCCCAATGTCTGCAACTAAAAAAATTATATCTTCTACAAAAGGTACAGGTTCTAAATCATCTATATATCCACGATAAGAAAACAAAGACTAATGATAATGTGATACTTAGTAACTTTATCATCTTGTTGCGAATCAATTTCCATAAAATAATTGCAGTTGAACATGCAAAAGCAGTTAATTGTCCTGCATCTGGCTGAAGCAACAATATTATTAATGTAATTATTATTAGTATCAACACATTATACTCACGTTTGTTTGCTAATTTCCATAGATGAATAATTAGTAAAGGTAGTACAATACTTGCTATGTATATGCGTTTAGTCTCTTTTCAACAAGGGTTGTTTTTGAACCTTTTTCCTTCATGCTAGTATAGGCATTGGAAAGCTTATTAAAAGTTGATTCTAAAGATTTTATGGACAAACCTTGGATTTCTTTGCTGACTGTCATCGTATATGAACCTCGCTTTCCTAAACATGATTGTATAATAATATCTCCTTAAGAAAAAAGATAGAAGGAGTTTTTCATAACCCCTTCTACCTTCAATTTTAATTTAATTTTGCTAGTATCTCACGAATAAAGGCTGGTTCATCTTTTGGAGTACGTGATGTAACTAAGTTTTCACTTACAACTACTTCTTCGTCACGATAGTCTGCACCTGCTAGTTTCACATCATCTCGAATACCAATGTAGCATGTTGCAGCTTTTCCTTTTAGAATGTCTGCACTAATCATCACCTGTGGTCCGTGACAAATACCCGCAATTAGCTTACCTTGTTCATTTACTTCTTTTACAAAACGAACCACATCATCGTTCACACGCAATGCTTCAGGAGCACCCCCACCTGGGATAATTACAGCATCAAAATCTTCTGATTTGGCTTCCCCAGCTGAGATATCCGTAGTATAAGAAACTGTTCCTTTTTTTCCGTTACTCTGTACACCCTTTTCTAGGCCAACAATCACTGCCTCATGACC
>JAAYHP010000598.1 GCA_012735355.1 Lysinibacillus sp.
TTCACAGAACCATCTGTTGAAATGGATATTTCTTGCTTCCGTTGCGGAGGAGAAGGGTGTAACGTTTGTAAACATACTGGTTGGATTGAAATATTAGGAGCGGGTATGGTACATCCAAACGTGCTTGAAATGGGTGGCTATGATTCGAAAAAATTCTCAGGATTCGCATTTGGGATGGGTGTAGAGCGTATCGCTATGTTGAAATACGGTGTAGAAGACATTCGAAACTTCTATATTGACGATATTCGATTCCTATCACAATTCCGTCGGACAGAAGGGTAAGGAGGCAAAAGCATGTTAGTATCATTAAAATGGTTGCAAGAATATGTAAATACACAAGATTTATCACCAGAACAGTTAGCTGAAAAAATTACGCGCGCTGGGATTGAGGTTGATTCTGTAATTGACCGTTCCCAAGGGATGACAAATGTCGTAGTTGGTCATGTCGTTTCAAAGGAAAAACATCCAGATGCAGATAAATTAAGCATTTGCCAAGTAGATGTAGGCGATGGGGACGTACGCCAAATCATTTGCGGTGCGCCAAACGTAGCTGCAGGACAAAAGGTCATCGTAGCATTACCAGGTGCGAAACTTCCTGGTGGCATTAAAATTAAAAAAGCGAAAATGCGCGGTCAAGAGTCTAACGGGATGATTTGTTCATTGCAAGAGCTTGGTGTGGAAGGTCGTGTTGTACCAAAAGCGTACGCAGAGGGCATTTATGTGTTACCGGAAGATGCGGTGCCAGGTAGTGATGCACTTGAAATCATCGGGTTACGTGACCACGTGTTAGAATTAGACTTAACGCCAAACCGTTCCGATGCATTATCGATGCTTGGAGTTGCTTATGAAGTAGGAGCTATTTTATCAGAAGATGTGAAATTACCGGAAATCAAATACGAAACATCAAAAGAAAAAGCGGAAGATTACATTAAAGTTCGTGTAGATAATGTAGATGTAAACCCATTATATGCTGCGAAAGTTATTAAAAATGTGAAAGTTGCTGAATCTCCATTATGGTTGCAACATTACTTAATGGCAGCTGGTGTTCGTCCGCACAATAATGTGGTCGATATTACAAACTATGTATTAATGGAATACGGTCAACCACTTCATGCCTTTGACTACGATTCATTAGGCACAGGGGAAATCGTTGTGCGACTTGCAAATGAAGGAGAAAAAATCGTTACTTTAGACGATCAAGAGCGCACATTACAAAGCCACAACTTAGTCATTACGAATGGTAAAGAGCCGGTTGCTGTTGCAGGTGTCTTGGGTGGAGCAAACTCTGAAGTAACAGACAACACAACAACAGTCGTGCTGGAAGCTGCTTATTTCGATGGCCAATCGGTACGCCGTACATCAAAAGATCTTGGTTTACGTTCCGATTCTTCAGCCCGTTTCGAAAAAGGAGTCGATCCGAACCGAGTTCTAGAAGCTCAAGAGCGAGCTGCTCAACTTCTTGCTGAACTCGCTGGTGGAGAAGTGTTAGAAGGGACAGTTTTAGTCGATGAATTAGATAAAACTCCTGCCCGCGTAGTCGTTTCACCAGACTACATTAACGCTCGACTCGGAATGAAAATTTCTTTAGAAGATATGATTTCCATTTTAGAGCGTTTAAAATTTGATGTGGAAGCAGCAAGAGGATTGTTAATTATCGATGTCCCAACTCGTAGACAAGATATTACGATTGAAGAGGATATCATAGAAGAAATTGCAAGACTTTACGGTTACGATGAAATTCCGATGACGTTACCAGAAGGAAAATCCCATGTGGGAGGCTTAACGCCATACCAAGAAAAACGCCGTGTCGTTCGCAATTTCTTAGAAGGAGCAGGACTGTACCAAGCAGTTACCTATTCCTTAACTTCTGATACATTAGCACAAAAATTTGCTTTGAAAGCAGAAGAAACAACGAAATTGTTAATGCCAATGAGTGAAGAACATTCCACGTTGCGTCAAAGTTTAATTCCTCACTTGTTGGAAGCAGCTAGTTACAACTTAGCTCGCCAAGCAGATTCTGTTGCCCTATATGAAATTGGTTCTGTATTCCTTGGCAAAACGGAAGAAGGGTTGCCGTTTGAAGAAGAGCATGTAGCCTTCGTCATTACAGGAAAATGGGTAGATGACGCATGGTTAGGCGATAAACGAAATGTGGACTTCTTCGCAGCAAAAGGAATCGTCGAAGGATTATTTGAAAAATTAGGTTTATCTGAACGCATCACTTATGAAAAAGGGGCGATGGATGGACTGCACCCTGGCCAAACTGCCAATATTTTATTGGATGGCGAAAGAATTGGTATTATCGGAGGGCTTCATCCAACAGAACGCAAAGAATTGGATTTAAAAGAGACATTTGTTGTAGAAATCAATTTACATGCAATTTTATATGCGGATGCATTAGGCGTTGTATATGAGCCGGTTCCTCGATTCCCGCTTGTGACTCGCGACATTGCCATTGAGGTTGAGCGAACAAAACTTGCAGGTGAATTGGAACAAATTATTCGTTCTTCTGGTACGAAATTGTTGAAAGCTGTAAAAGTGTTCGACGTTTATGAAGGGGAAAATATCGATGCCGATAAAAAATCCGTTGCCTTCTCCTTAACGTACTTCGATCCAGAGAGAACATTAACGGATGAAGAAGTAACAAATGCCCATGAAAAAGTGTTGAAAGCGTTGAAAGAAGCTGGAGCGGTAATTCGTTAATGAATAAATTGAGATTAATATAGATGAATTTGAAAAGGAGCTGTATGTAAA
>JAAYHP010000599.1 GCA_012735355.1 Lysinibacillus sp.
AGGAAAATCGGCACATGGAATACTACAAATTCTTGAGGCAATACGTTCGAACTAAGCCGTTAATCCTGCCCGGCTCGGTGGTCATCATCGGCAACAAGAAAGGGGAAGTGCTTCTTCAAAAACGCCCCGAAGGAAGATGGGGTCTCCCTGGTGGCTTAATGGAGCTAGGGGAAAGTTTTGAAGAAGTCGCATTGCGGGAAGTGCGAGAAGAGATTGGGCTAGAAATTCAAAGCCTCCAACTCCTTCATGTTTACTCTGGCAAGGAATTTTATACGAAAACTCCTAATGGCGATGAATTTTATAGCGTGACGGCGGTATTTTACACGGACGATGTGGAAGGGAAAATGCAATTTCAATCATCGGAAACGGTCGATGTACAATTCTTTGCCCCTAACGAATTACCAGAAAACATCGTCGGAAGTCATAGAATGTTTATTGAACAAGCTTATAAAGGAGAGCGCTAATGACTGGCTAGTATTTGGATGAAAAATCACCTGTGTTACTTCAAAACAATAATCTTCAAAATATTATATTGACAAAGTAATTTCTTGTTATAAAATAAATAGTAATTCAGAATATTTGTATATATCAAAAGCTATGAAAAGAAATAGTACCAATTATTTTTACGAACAGAAAGTAACCGGTTGATGAGAGGTGCATGTAAAATAATTGTGAATTCATCTTGGAGCTGTGTACCAAAAAGAACATTCTAAGTAGGCTACACCGGTAAGCACCCGTAATCATGTGCAAGAGTATCGTCGAAAGGCTGTTCTTATTAAGGTGAGCAATGTGAGTTGCTTACAAATTAAAGGTGGTAACACGAATTGAATCGTCCTTTTGGTTAATCCAAAAGGGCGTTTTTAATTTCTTTAAAATAATAAGGTATGAGGAGTAAGTAGTTATGGTAGAAAAACATCAAGAAACACAGCTGAAACGAGGATTAAGCAATCGACATATGCAATTGATTGCCCTCGGTGGATCCATTGGAGTTGGATTATTCTATGGATCGAGCGCAACGATTCAAATGGCTGGTCCCGCAATTCTAGTAGCTTATTTAATTGGGGGATTAATCATCTTTACCATTATGCGAGCTTTAGGAGAAATGGCTGTGGCTGAGCCGGTATCAGGTTCTTTTAGTACATATGCAAACAAATATTTAGGAAACTTTGCAGGATTTTTATCCGGCTGGACATATTGGTTCATGTGGATTGTTGTAGGCATGGCTGAGTTAACCGTCGTCGGTGTTTATATTAACTATTGGTTCCCAGACATTCCCCAATGGGTAACAGCCTTTGTCGTACTTGTTTTAATGACATTGATTAATTTAGCAAATGTAAAAGCTTACGGAGAATTTGAATTCTGGTTTGCGATGATAAAAGTGGTAGCCATTATCGGAATGATCATTCTTGGACTAGCCATCATTCTATTCGGTATAGGAAACAATGGTGTACCGATTGGGTTTGATAATTTATGGGCTCACGGTGGATTTGTGCCGAATGGGTTGATTGGTGTTTTAATGTCCCTTGTCTTAGTGATGTTTTCCTTTGGTGGAGTGGAACTAGTCGGGATTTCAGCGGGGGAAGCGAAAAACCCTAGCAAGACGATTCCTTCTGCTATCAATAACATTGTTTGGCGTATTTTAATTTTCTATATCGGTGCATTAGGTGTCATGATGGTGCTATATCCGTGGAATGAAGTTGGATCACAAGGTAGCCCCTTCGTTCAAATCTTTGACCATGTCGGCATCCCGGCTGCAGCACATATTATTAACTTTGTTGTAATTACAGCGGCAGTGTCAGCATTTAATAGCGGTTTATATGGAACAGGAAGAATGTTATACAACTTATCATTGCAGAAAAATGGTCCTACATATTTTAAAACACTTAGCAAAAATGGAAGTCCAAGGAGAGGTATTTTATTCTCCTCAATGATTTTACTTATTGCGGTAGTATTAAACTATATTATACCGGAAAAGGTGTTTATCTATATTTCCGCCGTTGCGACTGTTGCAGTTATTACAAGTTGGATGATAATTTTGCTCGCACAATTGAATTTCAGAAAGTCAAAAACGAAAGAAGAAGTAGCTGAACTAAAATTCAAAATTCCACTTTACCCGATTTCTACATATATCGCCATCGCCTTTTTAATGATGGTAGTTGTGTTAATGGCGTTTATGCCAGATATGCGTGTTGCCCTATACGTTGCACC
>JAAYHP010000065.1 GCA_012735355.1 Lysinibacillus sp.
GTTCTACAAATACCCTTTTCTGTAATTTTATATGACTTTAACTTTGTAATATTCTCACCATTAAAATAAATTTCCCCCTCTGTCGGTTCAAAAATATTGGTAATGCAATTAAACATCGTTGTTTTTCCCGCGCCATTTGGACCAATCAAACCATAAATCTGTCCCTTTTCTACAGTAAAAGAGACATTTTTTAATGCTGTAATCCCTCCAAAACTCTTTGTCACATTTTTAATTTCAAGGACCATTAGCTAGTCCCCCTTTTTGTCCTTTTTCCTCTAATGGAATGCATCATATGAATATCTAAAATGCCTTGTGGACGAACTGCCATTAAAATAACGAGCATAATTCCGTAAAAAATATATCGATATTCACTCACAAACCGTAAAGCTTCCGGCAATAATGTTAATATCGTTGCACCAAATACAGAGCCAATTACAAGTTCGCTACCACCAAATACTGTAAAAATTAATATTTCCACAGCCCGATGATAAGCAAAATCCGATGGTGAAATAAAACCAATTGTGTGAGCAAAGAGAGCACCTGCTAACCCTGCAATAAAAGCACCTTGAGCAAAAGACAACACTTTGAAGTATGTAATATTGATGCCCATCGATTCTGCTGCCTTTTCATCCATTTGTATAGAAGAGAAAGCGCGTCCAATTCTTGAATTTTGTTGGCGTATCACAAACCAAAGAATTAAAATGACGATGATGAACAATACTAGAGTAATTGATAAATAGACAAATTGATTATTTTTTAACCCTAATGAAGCAGGTTCAATGCCGATACTTTTCGCGAAATTCAACATTTCTCTTCCCATTTGTGGTATACCTGTTAACCCGACAGAACCTCTCGTTAAACTTTCCCAGTTAATGAAAAGCACACGTATCACTTCGCCAAATCCTAAAGTGGCGATCGCTAAATATACCCCTGTAAGTCTTAATGATGGTATTCCAACGATCACACCGATGATTCCAGCCATTAGTGCACCAAGTACAATTGTTAAATATAGCGGCAAGTCGAAATGAATTGTTAGAAGAGCGGAAGTATATGCACCGATTCCCATAAATCCTGCACTACCTAACGATAATTGCCCGCTAGATAAAGGTACGTAAACACTTATCGCCAACATGACATTAATTAAAATAAAACATAATACTAGCAAATAATATGTGTTAATAAAATCTCCTAACATCCTCTCACCGCCCCTCTTGAGTCTGTGAACCAAACAATCCTTGTGGCCTAATTAACAATATTAAAATAATCATGATAAAAGCGATGGCATCTCGATAGCCTGAATCTCCATAGGCAACGAGCATCGTTTCTGATAAACCGAGAATCAATCCTCCCGCCATGGCACCTTTTACATTCCCCATACCTCCTAAAATAATAATGGCAAGTCCTTTTAACCCCATAGACAGCCCCATTTGAGGACTTACAGAGTTAAATGCCATTCCCACTAAAATTCCTGCAACTCCTCCCATGGCAGAGGCAATCACAACGGTTAACGTAATAATTTTTTTCGTATCGACGCCTAATATACTTGCGGTCTCCAAATTTTCTGCAGTAGCTCGTAACGCTTTACCTGCTTTGGTTTTCGATAGCCAAATCGATAAACCGATCATCAATGCAATCGAAAAGACAAAAAATACAATTAGCACTAATTAAATCGAAAAGGACACCACTTCAAAACGAATTTCCGCAAATGGTATTCGAAATGGCTTATTTCCCGCACCAAATAAATGATGGGATAAGTTTTCAAGAAAAATAGAAACACCTATCGTACTAATTAATGGTGCTAAATGGGAAACTCCTTTCTTTCCTCTTAAAGGACGTAAACTGAATATTTCTAGAAAATATCCTAATATGGCTGTCACGATAATCGATGCGAGAAAGGCAAGCCACAAAGGCCAGCCTATTACGCTCGTTGTTAGCACCCCTATAAATGCCCCCACCATAAAAATTTCGCCGTGGGCCATATTAATAATCCCTAATACACCAAATACAAGTGTAAATCCGAGGGCAACAATCGCATAAATACTCCCTAGAGTCACTCCATTAATGATCTGTTCAATCAGCAAATCCATCACCCTTTATATAGGTAAAAAGGAGAATTCGAGGTTTATTCCTCGAATTCAACAAATTTACCATCTTTAATTTCTAACACAGTAACATCCATTACAACGTCACCAACTTCATCAAAGGAGAAATTACCAAGTAGGCCATTAAAATCTTTTGTCGCTGCTAATGCATCGCGGAACTTATCCCGGTCTTCTCCAGTACCTGCTCTCTTTAATGCATCAGCATAAATGTATAATGCATCGTATGCTTGGGCTGCAAATTGATCTGGCTTCTTACCAAATTCCGCTTCATATTTTTCATTAAACTCAATAATTTTCGGATCTTTTGATTCTCCAAAATAAGGTGTACCAACAATTAAACCATTAGCTGCGTCTCCAGCAATTTCAATGACTTGCGGAGAGTTAAAACCATTCCCGCCAACAAACGGTACTGTAATTCCCATCTTTCGAGCTTGGTCGATGATTACTGATCCTTCGTTATATAATGCAGAAGCTAAAACTAAATCCGGATTTGTATTTTTTATATTTGTAAGTTGAGCGTTATAGTCATTTTGACCAAGTTGATATGTTTCGATTGTAGTAATCTCCAGTCCCATTTCCTTTGCTTTTCTTTGCATTACTTCAAAGCCGCCTTTTGTTAAGGCATCATCGTTTCCGTAAATCATCGCAACTCTTTTTGCACCTGTTCTTTCTACAGCTTTTTCAATCGCTGCTGGTATCGCTAATGATTCTGGAATCGCATTTCGGAATACATAATCACCAATTTCAGGGATGCCATCTACCGTAGTTGAAGTTCCCATAATTGGAATCCCGTTTAAATCAGCTTCTGGAGCAACGGCAAAAAATTCTGTACTAAGGGTAGGACCGATGATGGCAAGAATCGAATCATCTGCCATTAATTTTTGACCTGCATTCACCGCTTGCTCCGCTTGCCCTGCGGAGTCCTCAATAACTAACTCAATATACACTTCCCCTTGTTCGTTTATTTCTTTTTGAGCTAATTTCAAACCTTGCGTAATCGATTCTCCGTAGGCAGCACCAGCACCTGTCAAATAAGAAATAACTCCAATCTTCGCATTGATTACATCATTACTTGATATTTCACCATTATTTTCTGTTGATTCACTTGCTCCTCCACTGTTTTCCGTACTTCCATTACCACAAGCTGTGAGTAGAAGCAACATGAAGGTTGCAAAAATCGCAAGCACTTTTTTATAATATCTCTCCATTTCTCTTCCCCCTTAAAATCAAAACTATCAATTTACACTACTTTCATCATGTAAATCTCTATTTTTTATTTATTAATAAAGGTTTGGAAATATTACAAATTTTGATAAAAAAATAAAGAGGTTGGGACATATAGCTAATTTAATTAAGAATCAGTGAAGAAGCATAGTAAAAAAATGATATGCAACGAAAATTGATTGGAGTGACGGGGCGACTCCAACGGGAACAGCCCGAAAC
>JAAYHP010000600.1 GCA_012735355.1 Lysinibacillus sp.
AATGAAAGCGGGGCTGGTGGCCGTGGCAAGGAAAGCTAGAAAAAAGAAAAATGAGGGGCATATAGATGAGTCATGGCTATTGCCATATGCAGACTTACTAACACTTCTTTTAGCCTTGTTTATCGTGTTATTCGCTTCCAGTACTGTTGATCAAGAAAAACTTGAAAAAATGTCCCAAGTATTCAATGAAATTTTCAGTGGTGGCGCAGGTTTTATGCAACATAGTTCGGTCTTAGAAAACCCGACTGCAGTAATGGATGGTATTGACTCAGCCCACTTGGCTTATATAAAGGACCAAGAACAGTTAAAAGAAATACAACAAAGTATGGATAACTTTATTGCAGTCAACGAATTGGAAGATACTTTTTCCACAAGAATGACAGATGAAGGATTACTTTTAACGATTCGTGATAGCATCTTGTTCGATCCAGGGAAAGCGGTCATTAAACCGGAGAACATTCCGATTGCTGAGGAATTATCAACCCTATTAGAACTAGATCCAGCGCGTTATATAGTAATTACAGGGCATACGGATAATGTTCCTCAAAATTCACCTGAATTCAGATCGAACTGGGAACTGTCTGTAATGCGAGCTGTCAATTTCTTAAAATTAATTATTGATTCTAACCCGAATTTAGATCCAAAATATTTCAGTGCAAAGGGTTATGGTGAATATAATCCAATTGCAACGAATGATACGGTAGAGGGAAGAGCCCAAAACCGCCGAGTAGAAGTGTTAATACAACAGCTCGTAGATGAAGTAGAACCAACTCCAACAACTACAGAAAATACCCAATAATAAAAAGGAGCGTAATCAAAATAATTTGAGTCGCTCCTTTTATTTTGTATCTATTTTCTAAAAGTACCTAATTCAGTAACGATTGCTTGTATTTCACTAGGACTAAATGTATCTCTTTTCATTACCATTTCATACAAGTCGTATAAATCGTCATAACACTCTTCTGAAAAATCTTCAGAACGCAATGCTCCGGCATTTACCATTTTCAATTTTTCTTTAATTTGTTCCACCATATATGCCACATTTTCTTTAGAGGGTGATGATAAATTCACTCTTTTAGCCACCTTTCCTTCGTCTTGGTAACATCATTTCATTTCAACTTATTGTTGTCAACCCTATATAATGTATTCGCAGTTACTTTTAAAAGATTGGAAGTTCTTATAGAATAAAATAAGAAAATCTTTACATGTATCGACAGGAGGAGAAGCGTAATGAGTGAAAGTAAATTATGTAAAGCGGTTGTTGCAGGTGCAATTGTAGGAGCAGCGGTAAGTATGTTTGATCGGAAAACGAGGGAACATACTATAGCAACAACAATTAAAGTGAAAGATACGGTTGTATATTACGCGAAAAATCGTGATGAATTGCAAAATTTAATTAATGAAAAACTAGAAAAAGCGCAAAGACTGTATGAGAGCGTATCAGAAAATGTTCAGTATATTGTTGAAAAAATTGATGAAGTGAAAGAAATTCCGGGGACTGTGCAAACATTAGTAGCTGAAACGAAAGAAGCTTTTTCGAATAAAGAAGAAACGAACTAACGGGTTGACGTTGAAGGGAAGTGAGCTAAGTTTGAGTGAAAATAAACCTTCAGAGGCGAAATGGTTAAATACAATCCATTCCTATATCAATCCAGATGAATCTGAAATTGATGTAACGACATTGAAAGGATTTTTTCAAGATTTAATTCTTCGCATGCGAGAAGTTGATATTTCAGGAATGGGTGCTCAATTAGCTTACTTCTTTTTACTATCTTTTTTCCCGTTGTTATTATTTATTGTTGCGCTATTACCTTATTTAAATCTGAACCAGCAATATGTGTTTGATTTTATTCAAACGATTGTACCTGCTGAAGTATTTATGTTAACACAAGGAACGATTGTGGAAGTGTTAACAACTTTTAATGGTGGTGGCATTTTATCGATTGGAATCATCGGGACGTTTTGGTCTGCATCTCGAGGGATGAATGCAATGATTAAAACGTTAAACCAAGCTTATGGAAGTGAGCCGAAACTTGGCATCGTCAACAGGGCATGGTCTTTATTATTTACTATAGCTCTAATTCTCATTTTTTTAATCGCCTTATTCATTCCTATTTTTGGCCAGCAATTTATTTATCAATTGTTTAATTTTTTAGGGGTAGAAGAATCCTTTGTTACTTTTTGGAAATATGTTCAGTGGATTTTACCACCATTGCTCTTTTTTATTGTGTTGCTTTTGTTATATTGGGTCATTCCCCATACTGAACCAAGATTGCACATTTTTACAGTGATTCCTGGAGCGTTGTTTTCTACAATTTCATGGGTCGTGTTAATTTACGGATTTTCCTTTTATGTGAATAATTTTGGTAACTTTACTTCAACTTATGGAAGTATTGCAAGCGTCATCATATTAATGCTTTGGATGTATTTTACTGGGATGATATTAATTTTTGGCGGGTTGTTAAATGCATCCATGCATAAACGGAGAGCAGCGAAGAAAAAGCTACGAAGCGGGATTGAATAAAGAGGCTGGGACATATAGCTAATTTAATTAAGAATCAGTGAAGAAGCATAGTAAAAAAATGATATGCAACGAAAATTGATTGGAGTGACGGGGCGACTCCAACGGGAACAGCCCGAAACTCGAGA
>JAAYHP010000601.1 GCA_012735355.1 Lysinibacillus sp.
CTTTAATGGCCGTGAATTTACGAAAATACACGGCCAACAGGTATGAATCTATAAGAATTAATGATAATAAATGGAAAAATGGGAATTTGAGTTCGCTCAAATTCCCATTTTTCATTCTATTGAAGCTCTTTTGTCCCAGCCTCAATATGCGAATTCTTTTTCAGTTTAAAAATCAATTAGTCAAAATCAATCTCTGCCTAATGATTATACAAAGTAGCTTTATATCAGAAAAATATATTTTTCATCCTAATCGAGCCTGAGAATACTTTAGCATCTCTTGCCATTTTCCCATAGTAGGGGTCTTTAAATGGATGTAGGCATTGTTGGAATAATTCATCGCAGTATCGAGAAGGACCGTACATTCGATAACAATAATCATGCTCCATGCAACAAGCATCAATGGGATTCGTTGGTGCACCCGGTCCACTACAGCCGGGGCCGCAATATCGATAACCTGGATAGCAAAATCCTATTAATGGTCTTCTTCTTTGAAACATTGCTATTCCCCATTTCCTATTAGACTAGTTTATTTATACTATGAAAAAAATATGAAAAGGATAGGGCTTAGTATAGGAAAATAGAAAAATAATTTATTGTGACAGTAATTTTAATGATATAATCTTTTGTTTACTTTTGAAAATTTATATAGATTACGAAATTTTCCTAATAGAAACAACAATAACGCAATCTAAAATGGTAAAATTTAATATTATTCATATCAAACGTTCATAGGAAGTGGGGACAAAGGATTATGAGAAGCTGTAATGTGATGGAAATAAAAAATTTATCTATTGGTTTACCGAAAAAATTAAAGTACGGTGATCAGAAAGAAATCGAAACAGGGATTTGTAAAAATTCTGTGGAGGAAGCTTTTTTAACGAAAGATGGATTTATTGGGGATGGAGTGGCTGACTTACGTTATCATGGAGGTCGAGATAGAGCTGTTTGTGATTATCCTTATGAACACTATTTACTCTGGGAAAAGGAATTAGACACAGTTTTACCTTCTGCAACATTTGGTGAGAATGTAACGGTTATGAATATGCTTGAGAAAGATGTTCATATTGGAGATATTTTTCAACTTGGGGAAGCAGTTATTCAAATCACGCAAGGAAGAATTCCATGTAGTACAATAACAAAAAGAACGAATCATCCTCTTTTATTGAAAAGACTAGTAGAAACGGGATTTACCGGTTATTTATGTCGCGTTTTAGAGGAAGGAACTGTTAGAAAGAATTCACCGATTACTTTAATAGAGTCTGATTCACATAAAATATCTGTACTTTTTGCAAATGAAGTATATTTACATAAGCCAAAAGATGTGGAAGCAATCGAGCGATTATTAGCTGTTGATGCATTAGCTAATGATTGGAAAGAGTTTCTAACTAAACGATATGAAAAGCTTACAAATGCTTAAATTTAAATTTGAGGTAACTGAGAGAAGAGTTATTCCTTAGGATAAAAATTCTAAGGAGTAGCTCTTTTTTATTATCACGAAAAATAGTTTCCGAAGCAAAATTAATAATATTGTTTTGAACTTGCCTACACTTTTTAAAGTAGTTTTGGATATATATAAGTCGAAAGGGTGGTGAAATGGCATTGAGTGTAACAACTGTAATTAGAGATTTATCTGAACTATTACCCGTCGCACAAACTGCTTGCAGGTTGCTTTTTCAGGAATGTTATAAGGAGGGAATAATAGATATTTTTATTACTGAAACCTATCGAACTCAAGCAAGGCAAAACTATCTTTACCAACAAGGTCGTACTCGCCCAGGTAACATCGTAACTTGGACGCTTAATAGCCGACATACAAGCCGCTTAGCTTGGGACATCGCGGTAGCACCACCAAAGCCACTTTATGATGTTGCTACTCTAAATAAAGTAGGCACCATTGCTCGTAAACTTGTGATTACGTGGGGTGGGGATTGGCCAAACAATATCGACCGTCCACATTTTGAAGTAACTCCATCTTGGA